>JBEKZG010000353.1:0-4599 GCA_049510095.1 Occallatibacter sp. | reverse complement strand
ATAAGTTCTGGCGTATTCGTCAATCTGCTCCCGGCTTAGCGGCTTGCGGGTCACATTCTTCCCCGACGGGTCGCCGATTAGGGAGGTGAAATCGCCCACCAGAAAGATGACCGTGTGGCCGAGCTGCTGGAAGTGCCTGAGCTTGCGCAGCAACACGGTGTGCCCGAGGTGCAAGTCGGGCGCTGTGGGATCGAAGCCGGCTTTGACGCGGAGTGGGCGGCCGGTTTTGCGGCTGTCTTCGAGGCGCTCGCGGAGATCGCTGACGCGGATAATCTCAGCTACGCCTTTCTGGAGCAGGTCCATCTGCTGGTCTACGGACGGAAAGCTTTGGGGCAGGAATTCTTGCATGGCAAGAACAAGTATAGAGTTTGGGCATGGTGCGGTTCAACGGGACGAGATGAGAGCGTTCTTCATCTCTTCATGCATCCTGCTGTTTGATTTCTCATCCAAACCGCAAGAGAGGACCTCCTTTGTGCCTTCAGTTACCGGCCGTGCCGTGCAGGTTCCCGCCGCAGGTGGAGATTTTGAGGTGGTTCAACGTGAGTTTCCCGAGCCGGGGCGGGGACATGTGCGTATTCGCGTGCAGGCCTGCGGTGTTTGCCACAGCGATTCGGTTACAAAATTCGGGCTGTTTCCGGGGATCGCGTACCCGCAGGTTCCGGGGCATGAAGTGGCCGGGGTGGTGGATGCGGTTGGCGCAAACGTTCCCTTGGTCAAGCCCCGCCCACGCGTGGGACTGGGATGGCATGGCGGACATTGCAACTACTGCACACCCTGCAGGCGCGGAGACTTCATTCTTTGCGAGAATCAGCAAATTTCCGGCATTTCGTTTGACGGCGGGTATGCGGACTACACGATTGCACCGGCGAATGCGCTGGCGCTGGTTCCGGACGACTTGTCGGATGTGGAGGCCGCGCCGCTGATCTGCGCGGGCGTGACCACTTACAACAGCCTGAGGCACAGCGGAGCGAGGCCGGGCGACCTGGTGGCGATTCTGGGAATTGGCGGGCTAGGTCACCTGGGGGTGCAGTTTGCAGCCGGAGCGGTTACCGAACCGTGGCGATTGCGCGCGGCGCGGACAAGGCTCCACTGGCGAAGCACCTGGGTGCCCACACATACATCGACAGCACGACCCAGGATTTTGCCGCCGAGTTGCAGGAGCTGGGCGGGGCCTCGGTGATTCTTTCGACGTTGACGAATGCGGAGAGCCTGCGGCAGGCGGTGGGAGGACTGGGACCGAATGGAAAGCTGATCATTGTCGGCGTGCCGGACAAGCCTTTCGAGGTGAGCGTGATTCCGCTGATTTTGGGGAACCGGACGATTGCCGGGTGGGCGTCCGGGACAGGAATGGACTCGGAAGACACACTGAATTTCAGTGCGCTGGCAGGGGTGAAGCCGATGATCGAGACGTATCCGCTGGACAAGGCGTCGGAGGCGTTCGATCGCATGATGAGCGGGAAGGCGCGGTTCCGGGTGGTGCTGACGGTAGGGGCGTGAGCAACGAAATAAAAACCCAACCAAGCCTGCCGGACTTTAGACGAGCGCGCTCTGGTGGAGAGAGCCGCCATTATAAGCCACCCCGCAGAGGCCCAGCAGCCATGTCGCCTAGGAACGGCAAGCATGGTTGAGGCTTCAATACGGGGGGCAGAAACTCAGGTCACTCATCCATCAGGAATTTTGTAGGCCGTCTTCCCGCTTTTGCGGGGCGGATGTTGACGTAAAGCGAGTCATCTCCAGATACATAGCGGGATTCCTGCCCCCCAGTGCGGGCCCTGCCGAGATTTTCATATAACCAATCGAAATCATGCCGGTTCATGATCTCGTTGGTAATGCGCTCAGTTTCACTAGACACAGTCTTCCCCTCCTCTGGCAGACAGATGATGGGGAAATCCCTGTCCGGAAGCGAACAAGGGACTTAGCTTTGAGAAGAGAACCAAGGACAACAAGTCCAAAGGGCACACTAGCATTCTCTTTTGCAGTGGAATGCTCTCTAATACGGGTACATTTTATTGTGAAGTAAAACTGATCAAAATTGATCAATGTTGAAGAAAATTACGAACTTCCATCACAAACCTCGAGTGGACGGATTCGTGCGCATTGGGGGAGACCGAAACAGGGATTCTTCGCTCCTGCTCTTGCGTTGGCGCAATCTGCGTGAGGAAATGGGTTCGGAGGCTGATCGGCGCTTCGAATGAACAGCGTGACTTGCAATGGATTTTTGCGTTGCCCTGTTCTGGCGCGATCGGTGCTGAAAGCGCAATTCCTTGAATTGGAATTGGAGGCAAGCCGGGTTTCACACCGACCCTGCTGGGCGGTTAGCCTTTTGCCGAGCGCTTGCCCAATAGGCACAGTGCTGGATTGAAGCTTATACAGATATGAGGGAATTCCGGGTGGAATAGGAGGGCATTCATTGAACCGCCAAGGGGAGAAGGAAGCGGGCGAGTTTGAATGAGATGTTCCGGGCCGTGTTCCCCGCCAGCGGAAACAAGTGCGGCCAGCTCGCGCAGGCGACCTTCTCCCGCAATTATTTTTCCCAATTGGCGTTGACGAAAGCTGGTCAAAAGGGACCACTCTGGCGAGAATTGGCATCTGGCCAGGGAACGTGGCCTGGTAACTCGTGCGATGCCTGTCACCACGAAGACCCCTGAATTGGCTTAAACTTGTCGGATGGAAGAGTTCAGTCGTATACAGCGCTTACCTCCTTACGTCTTCAATATCACCGACACGATGAAGCGTTCGGCGCGTCACCGCGGGGAAGATGTGATCGACTTTGGCATGGGCAACCCGGACGGGGCTACGCCGAAACATATTGTGGACAAGCTGGTGGAGGTGGCGCAGAAGCCGGCGACACATCGCTACTCGGTTTCGCGGGGGATTCCGCGGCTGCGCAAGGCGATCTGCAACTGGTACAAGTCGCGCTATGACGTGGATTTGGACCCGGATTCCGAGGCCATTGTGACCATCGGGTCGAAGGAAGGGATTGCGCACCTGTGCCTGGCGATTCTGGACTCGCGGGACACAGTGCTGGTGCCGAACCCGAGCTATCCCATACACATTTACGGGCCGGTGATTGCGGGGGCGCACGTGGTGAGCGTGCCGGTACACGATAAGGCCCAGTTTCTGGCGCAGCTCGAGGATTTGATTCCGCGGATGGTTCCGCGGCCGAAGGCGCTGATTGTGAATTTTCCTTCGAATCCGACGACGGAGTGTGTGGAACTGCCGTTTCTGGCGCGGCTTGTGGAACTGGCGCGCGAGTACGGATTTCACCTGATCCAGGATCTGGCGTATGCGGACATCGCGTTCGATGGATACAAGCCGCCGAGCGTGCTGGAGGTGCCTGGGGCGAAGGATGTGGCTGTGGAGTTCTTCACGCTGAGCAAGAGCTACAACATGCCGGGTTGGCGCGTGGGTTTCATGGTGGGCAACCCGGTGCTGGTTGCGGCGCTGGCGCGGCTGAAGAGCTACTTCGACTATGGGACGTTTACGCCGATCCAGGTGGCGGCGATTCAGGCACTTGAGGGGCCGCAGGAGTGTGTGCATGCTATCTGCGAGAACTACAGGCTGCGCCGGAATGTGCTGGTGGAGGGGCTGAACAAGCTTGGCTGGCAGGTGGCGCTGCCCAAGGCGACGATGTTTGTGTGGGCGAAGATCCCGGAGGCTTTCCATGGCCTGAAGTCGCTGGAGTTCTCGAAGCTATTACTCACGGATGCCAAGGTGGCGGTTTCACCGGGGATCGGGTTCGGCGATTATGGGGACGGGCATGTGCGGTTCTCGTTGATTGAGAACGAGGAACGGACGCGGCAGGCGCTGCGGGGGATCAGGCAGATGCTGGGTAAGGGCGAGGCGGCAGCCATGCGGGACGCGCGGCCGGTGTTGGCGGGAGAGTAAATCCTGGGTGAATTTGCGATGAGAAACCGGGGAGCTTCGGCTCCCCGGTTTTGCGTGAAGCTGGGAAGTGGAATGCGCGGAAATGGCGAAAGCGTGGAACGGCGGTTCCTGAACGATGGGTTTATGGCGCGACCGTGAAGATAGAATTCACGGGTTCAAGAGAAATGCGGAGATAGAATTCGCAGGTCTGGAAAGGAGCGCGAGATAGATTCGCGCTCTTTTGGGATACGCGAAGTAGAATTCGCGGCTTATTGGCGGGGTGCAAGGTTGAGGTAATCGAGGCTCCCTGATCCGTTTTGCGGAGAATTAAGTGGAAAAGGAGAAGAATGGAAAGCGAGGGTCAAGGAGGGGAACGGGATGCAGAAGGAACTCAGGGTGCGGGTGCAACGGAAGATGGACTTGGAGACCAGGCGTCTGCAATTGGCGCGGGCGGAGAGGCAGCCGCTGGATGGTTGGCTGCGGCGGGCGCGCAAGGCGCTGGGGGTGAACGCGACCGAGATTGCGCGAAGACTGGAGGTTGATCCTTCGATGGTGTTTTATCTGGAGCGATCGGAGTGCAAGGAGACGATCTCGCTGAAGCGGCTGGGGCAGATGGCGGAGGCGATGGACTGCAAGCTGGTCTACGGGATTGTGCCGCGGGAGGGGACGTTCGAGGATCTGGCGCTGGAACAACTGGAGCATAGGATTCTTTATGGAAGGCGGCGGGATGGG
>JBEKZG010000352.1:0-6587 GCA_049510095.1 Occallatibacter sp. | reverse complement strand
TCCGCGTGACACAGAGCGCTGATAATCTTCAACAGAGAACCGGCGCCGCAACCCTTTTGGTAGAAGGCGTCCACGGCAATGCCGGAGGATGCTTCTTTGCCGGTAAACGCACCGCTCATGGCGATAACCCGAATCGAGGGATAGCGGCGACGGACCTCAGATAGCAACTCGAAAGCGGACATGCCAGGCACGCTGAGATCGGAGAGAATGATATCGGGGATTTCTTTGCCAATCTCAACTAACGCGGAGAGCCCGTCTTCCGCAAAGCTCACCTGATAACCAATTCCAATAAGCACCTGCGACATCGCCGTCCGAATCGCAGATTCATGATCCACGATCAGAATCTCCGCAGAACAGTCTTCTCTCTTATTGAACATCTCCCGCCTCCCATTCAACCGAGTAAAGGCCTGGCGGCTAATATCCCATTAAACAAGAAGTAAAGCTGCCCAATTCCGCAAAGGCCGGAACAACCATGATCGGTTGATCGGAATGCGGAAATCGGTAGATGTTCCGCGTGAAAGCCTGCTCATCCGTTCGCTTCTCCGCGACAATCGTAGGCTCGGGAATGGGCCCTCCGTTCAAACACCTGCCCGGATTTCCGGGGTCAAATTCCCAATCAACGGAGAATGTCTCGAACTTATTACCAATAGGTCACACTGAAGTTATCCAAGTACGTGGTATTCGACGCTTGCTTGTAGTTTCCATCCATCTGGTAGTTGGCGGTAACTCCCCACCAGCCGGATGGCACTGAGAACGGTCGAGTGGTCTTGTTGATGTTGGCAGTCACACCATTCAGCGATATCGACTCGTACAGAAGAGTGTTGTCAGCGTCCCGTTGCACCTGAATCGTCACATGATTCCACTGGTCATTTAAAGGGTTACAGGCCACTCCGGTAGGAACCCATTTCGAAGTTGGGTCATCCCAGGTATCCCATTCGTTTCCACCAGCGATACGGCACTGGGTTCCCCAGATCATTCCCAAGCCATTCATGTACATATTGACGTCAAATTCCAGCACCTGCGTAAGCCCAAGGTTTGATCCGTAGAAGTAGGCATCGTAGGTGAAATTGTGCAGAGTTTGGATCAGCGTGTGGCCAGTGTCGGGAATATCCTGTGTCGTGTTTTGTCCAAGCAGAGGAATCGACCACAGAACATCGGAATAAGGCGCGGTTCCGCCGACTTTGAACTCAGTCGCATTTCCACTCAAAGACGGCGAAGTCACATGTTGTGACATGGACCAGGTCACACCGGGGCATGGCGCCGAACAAATGTCATAATTCGGAGTCAGTTCGCCCCAGCCGTTCCATCCTTCACTCGCCTGTAGATTGGAGAGCACCTTGTCGTCACCTTGCGCGGTGACATTAATCGGTGAATACGACGACCCACCGCACTCGTCCCACTCTTCTACCACGGTGTGCTGAGCTCCCGCGCCCAGATCAACTTGCGTGTTGAGCTTTGCTCCCTGCTGGACAACAACCAACTGGTTATTCACATAGATTCCAATGGATGCTACGCCTTTGGAACAACTGCTCGTGGCTGTTGCTACATAATTGGCGGGGGAACTCACTAAGCTGTCGTTTGCCGGCGATGTCACATGAACACCCGTTTGGCTGCTGGATGTGATCTCCATCGAAACGAAGGTGGCGCCGCCACAATAATCCCACTCTTCGATGACGGTATTATGCGCGCCTGGGCTTACGGCAATAGACGTGTTCAAGTCTGCCCCATCAGCTACATACAGCAACTTGGAGTCCACATAGACGCCCATCGACGCCACCCCCTTCAAACAAGTGCTCGAGGTGGCGGTTGCTGCGTAGCTTACGGTTGAACTCACTGTCTCACCATTCGACGGAGCGCTGACGACCACATTCGCGAACGCGTGCGCGGCGAATGGAAAGAGTAACAATCCCCCAAAAATGGTTTTCATGAATCCGCCTCAACAAAGAATTTGAATCCGTAGTTCCTGAAGATGTCACAACACTCTGACCACTGCGCAATTCCGGCGAGCGGTTCGAATTTGGCCCAAAGGTGCAAGCGTGGTCGTCTGAGAGCCCATGACGCAATGCGTCTGACAGGGACTCAGAAACCTCTTTACTTTGAATGGTCTCGGCAGCTATGTTGGGCGCACTTCTTTGGATTGCCCATACGAAGCTTTGCCCAAGCCTGAGAGCGGTACAAACATTGCCGGCGCGGCCAATTAGTAAACACCAGCCACTCAAGGTTTCCGCATAACTCCAGAACTTTAGTCGCCTTGGCAACAGATCAAAAGGAACCTAACTAAAATTGTCTCTCGGTAAGTATATATATTTCTACCAATGTGGCAAGGCTAATATCTCAAAAAAGATTTGCCCAACACAGGCTTGTGAGATAAGTGAGCAAAATAGCTCACTTAGTTACAGGACAACTGGCTTTGTATTCAGCTTGACTTGGGAAGTTACTACCATCCATCCAGCGGCGTAAAACCAAATGGCACAACGCCTGCAAAGCAGAGCCGTCATTTACCAAGGCATTTTCACTCATGCCCAAAATAAGTCGTAAGTTCCGCTGTTGTGCTGCGTCCTGGCCACAACTTATTTGCATCTTATAGATGTGTGCTGACAAAGAGTTCCGGTCGGCCAGCCCCACGCCCCCTCGAAAGGCGGCAGCCATGCCACTGACATCCTCTAATTTGCCGCACATCCGCATGCTGTTTCTGACGTTTGCGTGCGCGATGTTGTCCCTGGCAGCAAGTGCCGCCTCCTGCAAAACGCAATCGCAGATGACCGTTGCCGAGAGGGATGCCCTTGCGAGTGCGGCCCGCATAATGGTTCGCGAAGTGCAAAGCGGCGATGCGGAGGCCCTGAAGGCGAACACGATCCCCGCGGTAGCAGCGGATTTTGGCGGGATTGTCGGCTCAGTCGCCAATTTGAACCCGCTCGTGCGGGATGCGACCATTACGGTCGATAGCCTGTATGCGTTGGACGCGTCGACGCAGTCTGCAGGCGCCGGTCAGACGGACTTTTATTGCGGGTCTCCGCTCGTGGTGCTGAATTTTACAAGCCTGCCGCCAGGATCGTATGCGTTGGTCCTTCTTCATGCTACCGGCGTATCCCAGCCGCAACAGATTTCTCTCATTTTATCTGAGACGGCGGAGCATCGCTGGATGCTTGCCGGCTTCTTCAGCAAGCCCATGACGGAAGCCGGTCACGATGGGCTCTGGTATTGGGTTTCAGCGCGTCGGTTCGCAAAACAAAATATGAATTGGGACGCATGGTTTTACTACCGCACAGCCGCCAACTTTCTCAACCCCGTCGAGTTCCTGTCGAGTCCCAACCTCGAGAAGTTGCAGCATGAGGAAGAAGAAGTACATCCCGGCAATCTTCCTGGCGTTGAGCCGGTCATGCTCAGTACGCAGGGTTCTGTCTTTCAAGTTACCGCAATTGACACTACAGCGGCACTGGGCGCGCTCGACCTTGAGGTTCACTACACTCCTGACGCCGCGGAGACAGCACAGCTGCGCGATCCCCCGGCTGCGCGAAAGCAGGTGACCCAGGTGATGACCGCGCTGCTGGCTCTGCACCCGGAATTGCAGGCCGCTTTCCATGGCATCTGGGCGTATGCGGATCAAGGATCTGCTTCTCTCTTTTCGCTGGAGTTGCCGATGGACCAGATTGTTCCGGTGATGGAAACACAGGCGACGAGTTCGAGTTCTGCTAACCGATAAAGGAGGGCTGTGAAGATAATGTCTTGGGACCTGGGTTCTCTTACTCTACGAACGATGTCGCACACCGCCCGGCCTATTCACCTTGCGGTATTGTTGTTGCTCGGTTGCGTTGGGTCGTCATCACCGTGCCAGGTCCAGCCCGGCGTGACCATACAGGCGCAACCCGCAATGCAAGTTGAAGTACAGGATCCTACACATCCCGAGGTTCAGCCGCGTCTGGATGCGGACCGCGACCCGATTCCCTCCCCCGACATGCAAGAAAACCAGCAGGTCACCACGGCGTCTACCGTTGTGCCCACTCGCCCTGGCGAGATTCAAAAACTCAAAGACGGCATCTACACGATGCATCAGGATGTGGATGAAGTTCTGTTGACTTGCGCGGCGGTGGACGAGAAAGGTCGACTTGTTACCGATTTGAACCGCGACGACTTCCGCGTTTGGGAAGACGGTGTTCCGCAGACCACCACTTCTTTCGCGCATCAGGACCAGCCCGTTTCACTGGGCATTCTCGTGGATAACTCGGGCTCTATGCTTGACAAGCGTGCGGCAGTCAATGCAGCCGCTCTGAACCTGTTGAAGAGTTCAAACCCGCTGGATAAGACATTCATTGTGAACTTCTCCGATAACGCCTTCCTCGATCAGGGATTTACTTCAGATATCGACGCGCTGAATCGCGGCCTGTTGCACTTCGACACCAGGGGGACTACCGCCTTGTACGATGCGGTGGCCGTTTCGGCGGACGAATTAGCCAACCACGGCCGCGTTCAAAGCCTCGGAGGGCCGGTGGTTTACACCATCGGATTGCTCTTCGGTGACGAAAAGGAGGAATCGGAGCGCGCGAGAAGTGCGCTGGAGAAGCTGTCGCAGGACACCGGCGGCATCGCTTACTTCCCGCGTTCTATGCAGGATGTGGATGGCATTGCAGCCGAGGTTGCTCACGATATTCGGGATCAATACACTGTCGGCTATCGCTCGTCCAAACCGGCCAGCCTGGGCGGCTATCGGATTGTGCGTGTTGAGGCGAACGCACCGAAGCATGGCAAGCTGATCGTGAGGACTCGCAAGGGTTATTACGCAAAAAAGCCCGCGCCGCAACACACAGACACTGCGCAAGGCGCCATGCATTAGTGCCATTGCGAATCGCCGTGATGTCCGTCCATAAGTGGCGCTTTTGCGCATGCCGAATATCTGGGGTGCGGACGTAGCGGCTGGGCGATCAGCGCACTGGGCCTGAGCGGAGACTCATGAGGTGCACTCTCTCACCGGCTGAATTTGGGATGAGATGCCTCAGGCTCGGAGAATCGGTATGAACTAGGTGGGCGCTTCAGCTCCGCGTTCGCGATTCGTTGGCGGGTAATAGCTGCATTGGCTGACCTGGTAAAGCCGCACCGGATCGCATGTATGGACGTCCTCATGTCCGGCAAGCTCGAACTCCTCAGGCGTCGTTGCGACCGTCATGAAGCAGGTTGAGCAAATGGAGTCGTGGGTTCCTTCCCGGTTGGACCTGTGGTGAAAGTGGTGGCCGCTTCTTTCGGGCATCCTTTCCCCTTTCATGTTCCGGAGTGGTGATTTACCTGACTTTGCTTCATTCGGCTTGGACTGTCTGGTCAATCCAGCACAATTTGAACTTTTTTTGCGTTGTGCGCGGATGGCGAGGTTGCCGACACTCCACCGGCACAGACGCGTGATTTCAAGGACCATGGTGAAGCAGAGATGGTGGCGGAGCAGCCGTTAACCGGTGAATTTCTTCCTGTCATTGTCATCGGTGCATCGGTGCAGAGGGTTCGACGCTATAGACATTAACAATCAGAATTCATGCAAAATAAAGAGGCCCCGCGAACGGCGCTCCTCATTGCTATTTCTAGATCAATGTAGATGGAATGCCACGTCGACCAAAATCTGCACCGACACAGGATGTCCCTGGTACATGGCTGCCCTGAACTTGTACTGCTTCACGGCTTCGATGGCTTTTTCCTCCAGCCCCATTCCGAGATGACTGGCCAGACGAACGTCTTGCGGGTTCCCTTGCGAGTCGACGATGAGCTTGATCGAAACGCTGCCCTGATAGTTTGCCCGGCGAGCCTCCTCTGTGAACTCCGCCTCAACGGAATGAATGAGCTGTGGTGCGCTCACACCGCCGCCCACACTCATCAGACCGCCGCCGTAGCCGCCACCGGTTCCGGGGCCCACTCCGCCGCCGCGGCCGGAGCCAATCCCGCCACCGCTGCCCTGCCCGAATCCCGAGCCGCTCCCGCGTCCCTGCGATGCCATCGCAATTTGCGGCGACTGCGACACGCCGAGATTCGGCAGATTGTTGTTGTCTGGAATCTTTACCTGCTCTGATGGCTCAGCCGCCAGCTTCGGGTGATCGAACTTCAGAAGTTGTGAAGGCATGATCTGGATCTTCGCGATCGTCGGTAAATGGCCCTTGCTTGCCTCAACCAGATCGCGCGCGCCGCCACCTCCGCCGCCACCCATTGCCTTTGCAACGGGCAGGACGATCTTAGGAATGGAAACCCTGAAATCCACCGGGGTAATAATCGTAGCCGTCTCCTGCGTGACGATTGTGCGTGCTTTCAATGCCAGCGAAAGAAACAGAGCGATAACCACAATATGAAAAACGAGTGAGATGACGTTCGAGGTAGCGTCGCGCTTGAACACCAGCGGGTCCAATGCGAATATCGGCCGCGAAAATGCCGCCGTCGGCGTCGTATCATTTGAGGAATGGCCTTCGGGTAGCTGTGATCCGATCGATGGCCATGCGTTAGCGCCCACATCCTGCATCATGTGCCGGGGTCTCTTCGCAGATTGCGCACCGCCTAAGATGGGTTCGGAAGTCGTCGTTACCAGATCGCCCATATCATTTTTTTTGCCGGAGGCAGAA
>JBEKZG010000351.1:0-4601 GCA_049510095.1 Occallatibacter sp. | reverse complement strand
TCACAAAAAGCGTTTGGTCGCCTGCTTTTGGTACTTCGCCAATGGCAGGCGAATAGACGAATGTTCCTGGGACCGATGCTGTCGCATTGAGTTCGGTTTCGCTAAGCGCGGTGCCGTACTCAATTGAAGACGGCGTCGCCCATGAGACGCTCGGCTTGGCCTTGGTCACAGTAAGTAACACAGGTGTCTGGGCCGTTGTGTAGTTGATGCTGTCAAACGGAGTGAAAACGACCAAAGGTATATGGGTCCCGGCCGAAAGCACTGCGCCTTTGCTGGGGGCGTAAACGAAACTTCCGGGAACCGATGCTGTTGCCTTCAGCTCGTTGTCGCCAAGTGGACTGCCGTAGACGATGGGCTCCGGTGAGGGCCATGTGATCAGAGGCGTCGCCTTCGTCACATTCAGCGAGATCGTAGCCTGTTTCGTGGTGTATTTTGACGGGTCCGCCGGGGTAAAGTTGACGGTCAGCGTCTGGATTCCGGGCGCAAGCACATGACCCGCGGGGGGAGAGTAGATGAAGGTTCCCGGGATCCCTGTCGTTGCATTGAGTTCCGTGTCGCTGAGTGGCGTTCCGTAGGAGATGGCGGTGGGAGTCGGCCATTTTATAATGGGCGTTGCCAGAGTCACCGTCAGCGGCACAGCGCACTGCGCCGTGGCGTAGCGTTGCGTGTCTGCCGGAGTAAACGTGACCCAGATGGTATGCGTCCCTGGTGGGAGTCGGAAGCCCTTGGCGGGAACATACGCGAATTTCCCCGGAATCCGAGAGGTGGCATTGAGCTGCGCGGCGCCGAGCGGCGTGCCGTAGGCAATTGGCGCAGGGTTCTGCCATTCGATTTCGGGAATCTCCCCTGCCGATTGAGCGTCTTCAAACTCCAGTTGTTCGTCAGCCTCGATCTTCAGCATCTCTATCTCTTCTCCTTTAGTCGGATCGGCAACCCGACGGTTAGGCGCAACGTCCGATTCGCTCTTTTTGTGCCATGGGAAAACTTCTCTCGTCTTGCTCATTCTCTCCTCATCGTCCAATCCTCCCGTTTGCGTTCTCGCTCCAGAGAACGTTACGGAATCAACCGGGATTAATGTTCGCGCCGGCGGGTCACTGGTGTGCGACTCGCTCATCTCTGTTCTTGCTTCGGGCCGCGTGGTGCTGGAGGTTTCTGTGCCGATTCTACGGGGTGTTTGCAGCGCAGTGCCAGGAAGTTCTTCGGAGGCGCCGCTCATCGATGAATCACCTTTGCTGCGGCTTCTCAAGCTGAGGCCCTTCTTTTTGGCCGACGGCACGGGCAATCCAGAAATGGAACTTGCCATTTCGCGGATCCGTTGCGCAATTGGCGAAGCCTGGAGCACAAGAGGTGTAGCTGTATTTTGCATGTGACGCACAGCTGCGTAGTCGTTGGGAATTTTCCACTTGACCGGCCTGGTGAGGGCCTTGGCAATATGCTCGTCCCCGACTCCGAGAGCGGCAGCCTCATACCGATTGATTACCATCTCGAGATTGGGGCGGTTCCCGCTGAAGAACTGGACAATCATTCGATTTGCATTCCGCAACTCGGGAATGGAAGCCTGGGCGACCAGGTAAAATACTCTCGCCTCTTTGAATAGAGATATACTGTCATAATCAATCGAAGACCCTATATCGACTACTACGTTATCGAAGTTCTGACGCGCGACCGACAAAAGTTTATCGACAGATTCATTGGAAGCCTTGTAAGGAGGGAGTTTTCCGGGGGCGGCGAGCAGTTTCAGCCCCGAACTATGCTCCACAAGCAGCTGGGATAGAAAACTCCAATCGAGCCGACTCGATTCCTGAAGGGCGTTGATTGTTGAGTACTGGGCTTCAAGTCCCAGGTTGAGGGCCGTGGCTCCAAGCGGGAGGTCGAGGTCAATCAAGAGTGTGCTTTGGGAGGTATCCTCGGCCAATGCTACCGCGAAATTGCATGCGATCGTGGTGACGCCGGAGCCGCCCTTAGCGCCTGCGAATGCGAGTAGCCGGCCACCCACCTTTTTCGGCTGTGGAGTTGCGGGGAGCCGGGCGGCGGCGCGAATCAGCGCTTCGGTCACGGTGCTCTGAGTGAAGGGAAAGGTCAGAATATCGCGAACGCCTGATCGCATGCACCGGATGATCAGTTCGCGATTCTCTCTCTCTAAATAGACCATCACTGTCGCGAGGCTGTTGGCGCAGATACTCTCAACGAGCTCGAGGGCGTACTCCCGGTCACTTTCTAGGTCGATGATAATAACGTCGTAACCCTGCTCAAGCAGCCGCGGTACATCGTCGAGCGTGGATGGGTACGAGGAGAACTGGCGAACTCTTCCGCCGGCATGGCAGTCAGAAAGGGCGGTCGCCACTGCTTTGCGGAGCATGTCGTTCGGCCCGATCAATGCAATCGAAAGATTCCGGACATTAGGATCGTTCGGATACTCGGAATCCTTCAGATCGACATTGAGCAGGGAGTTTGAAGCCATCACAATCCTCTCCACCAGCCCTCTCCAGCGTGCTTCGTCGGATTGCCTCAACCAAGGAGGTCATCAACGATTCAAATCTGTAAAGTTCTACTTATCAAAGAGAAAGAAAGGTTAACACGTTCAGAATCATAGTAGTCCATACATCTTTCGTGTTAACGTTCGTAGACATGAATGCCGGCCGAGCCATCCGGCGCAAACCCGCAGATCGAGAGCACTTACTGATCGAGAAGCGTGGTGTCCTGTTATGTTGCGGCACCGCGCGGATCGACCTGTTCTGGGCGAATCCAGATATAAATTTTCCCATCGCGCTCAAAAGAAAAGTCGACCCGGAGGTGGATTTGACTCAAAAAACCATCTCGCCGTCGTCCGCGTCTGAATCGTCCGTCCTGTAAATCATTGATTCTAAATGGTGTCCCTCAAAGGGATTTGAACCAGTGTCATCGCCGCGAAAGCGGGTCCGATAACGCTTTTGCAGGATTTGACAGAACTGTGCAAAACGCACAAATCGTCAACGGCGACGCTAAGATGAGCGCAGTCGTGCGCACGCTTCCAACTGGCCTCTACGTGATTGCGGACGAGGGGAATGCATTCAATTTGCGTAACGTTCCACCAGGTGACTACGAGCTCAATTCTTGGATCGAAGGGGAGCCTCAATCGACGCTCCAGGGGCCCAGCCTCACAGTGGATCTCTCTGCGCGTGTGGTCGACCTGGGAGGGCTCTCGGCACCGATTCCTCGCGCGGGCACCATGGCACATAGCAACATTTGTGGTGAAGACTACGGGTAGGAGCCTTCTTCGACTTATCAATTGACTTCGCTTCACTACTGTCCGGTTAGAAGTCGAACAGAATCAACTGGCTGCTGAAGTCGTGTAAATTGTTTTCGGAGTCGGATGGCTGAAGTACCCGTAAAATGGGGGTTTTCTCGAACAGAGTTAGGCTGAGAATCGGTAGGATTTGGTAGAGGCTGGCCTCCAGGCCGAGCCGTTTGCGGACGATGGCAACCAGCACGTAGACCGAGACGGCGATCCAGATTTGAGTCTTCACGGCGTTCTCACTCGTGCCGTAGAAGGCTTTCATGCGCAGGTGCTGCTTGATCCATTTGAAGAACAACTCGACCTGCCAGCGTTGCTTGTAGATTTGCGCGATGGTGAGTGCGGGCAGCGTGAAGTTGTTGGTGAGAAACACGAGCCGCTTGCCGGTGATGGCGTCGAAGTAGCTCACGCGCCGCAGCGCATCCGGATATGCCGAAGCTGATCCGATGGTTGCCAGGACAACGGTCTGATCCGAGCGCACGCCGATGCTCTTGTCCACGGAATGCGAGTAGCGACGTTGGAGCAGTACGTTCTCCTTGGCGCGCACCACGAAGAAAGCCAGCGAGAGTGTGAACGCATGAAGGCGCTTGAAATCGATGTAGCCGCGATCCATTACATAGAAGGCTCCGGCTTCGATGCCTATCTCGTCGAGGATGTTGACATCGTGCACCTTGCCGTCGGAAACACGGATAAACGTTGGGATATTGCCATGCAGGTCGAGCAGCGTGTGCATCTTCACGGCGGCTTTGCGCTTGCGGAATCTGGCCCACGGAAACAGCGACAGGCACAGATCGATGGTGGTCGAATCCAGCGTGTGGAGGCTCTGATCGAGGTCGGCGCCAATCGGATCGGCGGCGTACAGAGGCCGCGCGATATCGATCAAGACGTGCGCGAAATCCGCAAAGATGCGCCAGTTGCGCAACTCGTTCGCGTCCGCCAGAGTGGAACGGGCAAGCTTGCCGCGAAAGCCCAGGTGGTATCGCTTGGCTCCCATCGCGCGAAGGCAGGCTTCGATATCCCGCAAGCTCTCGCGATACGTCAGTTGCGCAAAAGCCATGGCCAGATACTGGTCCCAGCAGGAAAGTCTGCGTGTGCCTGCGTTGCCTTTATAACGCGCCACACAGCGGCGAAACTCGCGGTCTGGAAGGAAGGAAATCAGTTGCTGAAAGATGGTGTGCCCATGGTTCATGCACCATCGTCAACCAACCCCGCCCACGCCTCCAACCGTCCCGCGAATTTCAAATCGCGGCAAGACAAATCACACCTTAAACAATTACCCTGCAACCACTTACAGGCTGAACGGGCGAGTTAAACCGGACAGCAGTGA
>JBEKZG010000350.1:0-4602 GCA_049510095.1 Occallatibacter sp. | reverse complement strand
GCTTCCATGTTATGGAAGTTCAAACCGGCGCTGCGCAACAACCAGCCTGTCACGAGCGAGTCGATCCTGGAGTTCGTGTTCGATCCATAATCGGGATGTTGTCCCACCCCGAATTTCCGTTTGGAAATCTGTCAGGCTCTGTTCGCCGTCATTACGCGCACCGGCTCCTCGGATGAAGGGGGAAATGAGATGACGTCGTCGTCGACTCCCAGTTTCTTCATCTTGTAGAGCAACGCTTTGTAATCTATCTTCAGAAGAGTCGCCGCTTGCTTGCGATTCCAGCGGGTCGAGTTGAGCGCGGCCAGAATTGCCTCCGTCTCCGCCCTCTCTTTGGCTTTCGTAACCTGTTCCAAAATAGGGGTGACTTCCGGAGTGGCCTCCACACCGGCCGCCGCATTGACAGTGGCAGCCGCCAGCGATCTGCGAGTTCCTTTGGCAGTCAGCTCGCGAACGATATGCCTGGGATCCCTCAGAACGATCAGCCTGCGCACCACGTTTTCCAGTTCCCGAACGTTTCCCGGCCATGGATACGCCAGCATAGTCTCCCTGAGGTCGGCAGGAATCGAGATGCCCTTACCGGGGACGGCGTGCTTCTTCATCAGATAATCCGCCAAAGCCAGAATATCCTCGTTGCGTTCGCGGAGTGGGGGTAGTTCCAGATTGATTACGTTTAGCCGGTAATACAAGTCTTCGCGAAATTTTCCGTCCTCGATCGCCTTCTCCAGATCCCGGTGGGTCGCCGCCATGACGCGGACATCGACCTTGATCACGTCCTTGCCGCCAATTCGCTGAAACTCCCTATCCTGGAGGACTTGTAGAAGCTTCGCCTGGAGGCGCACGTCCATGTCGCCGATCTCGTCAAGCAGGATCGTACCGCCATCCGCCGCCTCGAACATGCCGATCTTCTTCTGGAAAGCGCCCGTAAACGCCCCTCGTTCGTAACCGAAGAGCTCGCTTTCCACCAGTTCCGACGGCAACGCGGCGCAGTTGAGCTTTAGAAATACGTTCCCTGCCCGCGGCGAATTGGCATGCAACTCCCGTGCGAGAACCTCTTTGCCGGTGCCCGTTTCGCCTTGGATTAATACCGACGCCTCGGACCAGCCAACGTGCCCGATCAGGGCTTGAATCTCCTGCATTTTCGGGCTGGTGCCCAAAAACACCTTGGTCCTCGGCGAGGGCGGAGCCGGCAGTGCAGGCGGTACCACACCTTTATGATCGAGCGCCTTGTTGAGCGCATGAAGAAGCTCGTCGTGACCTACAGGCTTGCACAGGAAGTCGGCGGCGCCGCACTTCATTGCGGTGACCACGTTCAGCGTAGATGCAGCCCCCGATATGATGATCACCGGTAAATTGGGAGCGATATGGCGAATTTCCTTCAATACTTCCATCCCGCCCCGTCGCGGCATTACCAAATCCAATAAGACCGCTGAAAAATCCGATGCGGCCGACGTGATGTGACTCATCACTTCTTCCCCATCCTGCGCCAGTTCTACCGAGTAGCCCAGGCATTTCAAAGCCATCTGGAGATAGCCTCTGACTTCCTGCTCATCTTCCCCGACAAGAATTTTTAGTCCGTATCCCTTTGTTTGCATTAACTTAACGTGCCTCCGAAACTGTAAGTTGAATTGCGTCTTCAATGCGTGGTCCTGCTGACTTCGCGGAATAGATCGGAAGTACAAACGAGAACCTGGGACCGTAATCTGTATTCTCCATCCACACGCGTCCCTCATGTGCTTGGATGATCATGCGACAAATCGCCAAGCCCAGACCGCCACCGGACCGGTCCTGGCTGCCAACATAGGATGTATACTCCTCAAAAATCTTTCCAATGTGCTCGACTGGTATTTGCGGACCGGAATCGCGGATATCAATCCGATAGGAATTGGGGGCATGGCTGTCCCGGTACCGGCGGTCTGTGACCAGTGCGGATGAGGAGTGTGCCGCCCGCCGTTCCCAGAAAAAGGGATACCCGCGAATCTCGATGGTGCCCCCTTTTGGCGTAAACTTGCACGCGTTGTCCAGCAGATTCATCAATACTTGTTCGATTTGTCCGGGCTCCAGGTACGCCTTACCTTCCTCGGGAACCAACTCAACGGAGATTGAAATGTTCTTGCTATCTGCCGCCTGCGTAATCTCGTGCAATGCCTGCTCCACCCTCTCGCGGACATCTGCGGGACGAAGATCGGGCCGTCTTTTTAACTGCCGTCCCACACCTAACTCAAACATCGCCGAGGCCATGCGGGAGAGCCGCTTCACGCTTTGCCGCATCCGTCCTAGAACTTCCTTCTGTTCTTCCGTCAACGGGCCCAGCGCCCCATCGAGCAGAAGCCCGCAGTAACCTCCCGTGGCGGTGAGCGGGGCGCGGAAATCATGCACGGCGCGGGTTAAGAAATTAGTGCGATCCTGCTCATATTGCTGGAGTTGGAGGTTCGTCTGAATGAGGCACTGAAGCATTTCGTCGCGATCCGAGCGCAGCGAGTGCACGGTCGCAGTACGATCCTGAAACGCCGACGCGGCGAACTCCATAAAAGCCGCCAAACACGCCTGGGTCACTGGCTTCAGGAGGATCGGCGCCCCCGCCGCTCCTAAATTCTCTTGAAATTCAGCCACCTCTCTCTGGTGCAACAAAAATAAATGTCTGCTAAATGGGCGTTCGATTTCCAAGTTCCGGTCAATTGCCGACGCCCCATCCCATATGTAGAGATCCGCCGCCGCCGGAGTTGTTCCCGGTTCCGACTTTGTGAGCCGCCAATCGAGATCTTCGTATTTAGTGAGGATTTCGCGGCAAGTGCTCAACAAGTCGGAATCGTGGGAAATCAAAATTACTTTCATTTACGCTCCGAATGGCGAGTGCCCATAGAATGGATTGAGCATAACTCAAAATACGAAGAAGTCAATACATCCCAATAGTTGGGAAGTCCTACAAGTTTTAGTACCAGTACCTAACGACAAACATTAGAAATTTGTGCAACTAACTGGCAGCATGGATTTTGCGGCTTTTGTGCGAGTTCCTGCGTGGCAGCCAAAATGCTCAATAGTACAGTACAGTTTGTATGGCATCGCTACCTATCAACCGGCTAACGTCTGACGTGGAGATGCCGGAATCGCCGGAAAAGGCGCGCATCATGAACCGGCGAAAGCGGACTCGGGCACAGTTGCACTGGCCCCTGTCCTTTCCGCTTACGGGCACCGCCGAAACGGTTCAGACGATGACCCAGGACTTGAGCAGCGATGGCTTCTATTGCATTGCAAATGCAAGGTTTGTGCCCGGTGAGGCAAGGCACTGCACACTCCTGGTGCCAACCCATCACCCCAGCGGTGAAAACAGCCCGCTGCACGTGCTTTGCAAGGTCCGCATCATCCGCGTTGAAGTGACCGGGGAACGCGGTTTTTACGGCGTAGGATGCCAAATAATGGACTACCGGCTGGTTAATTCCGCTCGCGGAATGGAGCTTCAGGGGGCCTTCGACGATGCCGATACGGCGGAATCCCGATTGAATCTCTCGAATCGAGACCTCTGAAATGGGATTTTTGCAGGTTGTGCATCATTCAAACAATGGGCGTTCGGTTTGCCGGTGGGCAGAGGGCAACTTCGCGGGGGCGATCCTGATCCAGTTCGAGACGGCTCCTCCTAGCCACCTGCATCACCGGCCAATGCTTTGGCGCTCCTCAGCTCGGTAAAATGTCACCGCCCAAATAAGAATGCTGGGCAATTCTTGCAACGTATTTTCCTTTTCGGCACGTAAGTCGTTGCTGAATGCGGTGCAATCATTTGGCTAGCCGATTGCGGGAGGGCTATCCGGAAAACCATGGACAGGGCAATTCTGCTCATCGAAAGAGACTTGGGGCACGCATTCTGGCTGGGGCGAACCCTGGATCATGCCGGTTTCCAAACGTTCCCCGCTCGCACCGTGGCAGACGCCGCCACCCTCCTTCGCGAACTACACCTGACGGTGGACATTTTGATGTTGGATTGCCTCCTTCCGGGCGCCGTTGAGTTTGTATGGACCCTCCGAAGTTCCCGCAAATCTCTCAAAGTGATCTGCCTGAACGGAGAGCGAGACCACCGATGCCGGCGGGGCACGAGTGCTTTTGGCAGGAAGCCCGTTGACTTGAGCGAACACTGCCGGATGGAGTGGGCAGAAGAACTCCGCGAAATGTTGTCGTATGCTCCCGATCTCGGCGCTAATACTCCATGAAATGTTCCCCCTTTTGCGGACGGCCGCCGCGAAAAGCGCGATGCTAGAGGGCAGCGGAACTGCCGAATGCCGCCAGTATTCCTGCCGCTTTCGCCATCGTTACGGGAATAGCCTTTCAAAATCGCATGCGGAGCGCCTAAAGAGCGCAGGGAATGGGAATCGGCGGCGCAACTTCTGCCACGACGCAGGCAGGCGGAAGTGGACGCTCTGCAGGCGGATTTCTCCAAAGCGAGGCGCATGCTCGGCTGGAAGCCCTCGGTGACATTCGACCAGTTGGTGCGGTTGATGGTGGAAGCCGATTCTGAAAGCCGTTCGGGGTGCATTGGCGGGCGGACGGGATGCGGTGCGTATCGATGGGGAAAGCGTGTAATGATGGATTCCGCCGGGAAGCGGGTTTTGGCCA
>JBEKZG010000035.1:0-13329 GCA_049510095.1 Occallatibacter sp. | reverse complement strand
CGGCAAACGACCGGATGAAGTTCACCATCCGCCATGAGCTGGCCCGCTACGACATTCCCAATGAAATGGTGCAGCAGCAAGCGGGGCAGCGCCAGAACGCGGACAATTTTGAAAGTATGGGAACCGCTTCGTACCAGCACCTCTTCTCTCCGAAGGCCACGGGAGAACTTCGCGGCATGGTGCGCAACAACTCGAACGACTTTTACTCCAATCCCGAGTCCACGCCTATTGAGCTGTTTCAGCACAACTGGTTTCGCGAGGGATATTTCAAGGGAAGCGTCATTGTGGACCGCGGCCGCAGCGAGTGGAAGGCGGGCGTGGAGTCCGACAACATCTTTCTTAATGAGATGTTGAACTACAACATTACCGATCCCACGCAATTCGATCCCGGGTCGCCTACGACGTTTGCCTATCAGGCAAGCCGTCCCGACTTGGAGCAGTCGGCCTTCCTACAGGACCTCATCCATCTGCGGAACTGGACCATCAACGCAGGGGTAAGGTGGGACCACTATCAGTTGCTCCTCAACCGACAGGCCGTTGAGCCGCGCCTCGCCGTCTCCCACTACTTTCAAACGTCAGAAGCCGTGATCCACTTCTCATACGATCGGATTTTTCAAACTCCTTCATTCGAGAACATTCTGCTTTCGAGCTCTCCGAATGTGGCATCCATCGATCCCATGGGGTTTCTCCGTCTGCCCGTGCAGCCATCGGCAGGGGACTACTATGAGGCCGGCCTCACCAAGGTCTTTCTGGGCCACATCAAGCTGGGCGGCAACTACTTCAGGCGATTCGTGGACAACTATGCCGACGACAGCCAGATCGAAAACACCACCATCAGCTTCCCGATTGCCTTCCGCAAGGCCATTCTCTATGGCATGGAAGGCAAGTTGGAGATTCCCGAGTGGCATCACTTCTCCGGTTTTGGCAGTTACTCCTATATTGTCGGCAACGCGTGGTTCCCAGTCACCGGCGGACTTTTCTTTGGCTCGGAGGCGAGCCAGGCTGCCTCGCAATTGACCGGGCATGCTCCGGACTCGCAGGACCAGCGCAATACGATCCGCGGGCGCGCGCGCTACCAGGTGACGCCGCGCATCTTTGCAGCCTTCGGTGTGCAATTCGATAGCGGTTTGCCGTTCGAATTCGACGGCAATTCATCAACCGTTTTGGCAGAGTACGGCCAGGGGGTTCTCGATCGTATCAACTTCGCGCGGGGCCGCATCTATCCGGCCTTTCAAGCAAACGCCTCCGCCGGGGCCGACCTCTACAAATCCGAGTGTCTGAGGGTGCGCTTCCAGGCAGATGGCCAGAACCTGAATAATGTTCTGGACGTGATCGATTTTGGGGGCCTGTTCTCCGGCAATGCGATTGGGCCATCGAGAAGCTTCTCTTTGCGCTTGGCAACTGACTTCCGATGACAGAAATGCCTTCTGGATGGGGTGGGCGCGGTGTGTCATGCTGAAGGGTTATGGCTAACGGGCAGACTAGTTTGGGTAGTTCGGCGCGGTTTGGGATGCTGCTGCTGGGGATCGATACGTGCGGGCCTTCGGGGTCGGTGGCGCTGGGGCGGCTGGCTGGGCGGGACTTGGAGATTCTGGGGCAGATTGAACTTGAAGGAAAGAGCTATTCGGCCACACTGGTGGCAGGGGTGGGCGATGTGCTGAAGGGTGCGGGTGTTGGGCTGAAGGATGTGGGTGGCATTGTGGCGGTGAATGGGCCGGGGAGTTTTACCGGGGTGCGGGTGGGACTGGCGGCGGTGAAGGGGCTTGCGGAGGGAGCGCAGATTCCCGTGGTGGCGCTTTCGCGGCTGGAGGTGCTCGCACGGAAGTCTGCTGTCCCTTCAGCGGCGCTGGACGCTCACAGGGGAGAAGTGTACTTGCGCGTGGAACGGACGGGGATGTCTCCGAAGGAGTTGCTGGCGGGAGAGCGGGAGCTGAGGGCAATTGAATCGAGGCCATTGAGGATTGCGGTTTGCGACGAAGCGGCAGCGGCACTGCTGAGCGCGGCGTGGCCGGAGACACAACTTGTGAAATGCGCGGCGCCCATGGCGGCGGATGCGTTGAGGCCGGGCGAGACGCGGCTGGTGGCGGGGGCGGTGGTGGATCTGGCGCTGCTGGATGGGCATTATCTGCGGCGGTCGGATGCAGAGATATTTGGTGAGGCAGCGGCGGAGCGGCAGCGCGCATGAAGGCCGCGGGTGCGGAGTTGCGGGTTCGGCGCATGACGGCTGCGGATCTGGACCGCGTGATGGAGATTGCGAAGAGCCGAAAGGACGCGCCCCGGTGGCCGCGAGAAGTTTACGTTGCTGCGGTGAATCCTGTGGGCGTTCCGCGGCGAATTGCGCTGGTGGCGGTAGAGATTACCGCAAGCGATGAGAAGGAAGAATATCCCTCAGAGGCTAAAGCCCCCGATGACTCTGGTGGCGTCGATGCCGGGACTAAGGTCCCGGCCTACCGTTTCAGTACCCGCAGCCCCGTTGCGATTGGGTTTGCGGTGGCCGGCGTGATTGCGCCGGAGGCGGAACTGGAGACGATTGCGGTTGCCGTCGAAGGGCAGCGGCGCGGCGTGGCCAGACGGCTAATAGCTGTGTTGGCCGAGGAGTTGCGGAGGGCAGGAGTAGTGGACTTCCACCTGGAGGTCCGGGAATCCAATCAGCCGGCGCTTGGGCTTTATGCCGCGCTTGGATTTGAGGAAACAGGGCGCAGGCCACGCTACTACGTTGACCCGGTTGAAGATGCGTTACTGCTGCGGATGCGCGTGGCTGATTCTGGGCCAGAATTCCACAGCCACTGATTACTTTCTTGCGAATTAGAGCTGTTTCCACCTTGCGAGTTGCTAGCTTACGGCGGTATATGTAAATGTTCTGTAACATGAATTTGGTGAGGAACACTGGAGGTGCTTGATGGACGAAGTACTGGATCCGACGTTGAGCGAAGAGATCGATCGCCTGCATGCCGAACACCATCGTTACGCTCAGCGGCTTGAAGAGCTGATTGAGAAGCCGTATCTCTCAGCAGATGAACAGCTCGAGGAAGTGCGTTTGAAGAAGCTGAAATTGCACGCCAAGGATCTGATCTACGCGCTGGAGCGTCGGACTCCAGCTGTAGCGTAGGGAGCGAGCCTTTCGGCTCGGGCGGAATTGCAAGAAGCAGGTCCCCACCACGGCGGGCAGGCTTCGACTGCGGTCGCCGCGGCGACCTCCGCTCAGGATGTTTGCATGCAACCTTGCCGCGCGGGGGTGTGGAATGCCTCCAGAACGGGAAGTGTGTGGTTCGAACGTGGCAGGCAACCGCGACCGATGAACGGGATCACCGTATAATCGTTGGGGACAATGGTTCGTGACGGTTACATTTACGGTTTGAGCCTGCTGGCGGTGGCAGCGGTGGTGATATGGGCTACGGGCATCTGGGCGTGGGGCATTGCGCCGATGTTGCTGGCGGCCTTTTTTCTTTGGTTCTTCCGCGATCCGCAGCGAATGGTTCCGGCCGGCCCGGGGCTGATTGTGTCGCCGGGAGATGGGCTGGTTACGGAGACGGTCACGATTTCCACTCCCGAGGGACCGAGGCAGCGGATCAGCATTTTTCTCAGCGTTTTTGACGTACACGTGAACCGCTCGCCGATTGGCGGGTTGCTGACCGGTGTGCGCTACCAGAAAGGCCTGTACTTGAACGCCATGAATCCGGCCTCCGCGGACCGCAATGAACAAAACGTGGTGACGGTACGAGGTCAGGGCAGCGAGGCGGGCATCGAGGTGACCTTCAAGCAGATTGCCGGCCTGCTGGCGCGGCGCATTGTGTTTGTGCCCAAAGAGGGCGACACGGTGGAGCGGGGGCAACGCGTGGGACTGATCAAGTTTGGCTCACGCGTGGATGTGCTGCTGCCGGCCGAGGCCCAGTTGCAGGTGAAAGTGGGCGAGCGGGTGAAGGGCGGCACGAGCGTGCTGGCGGCGATGGGCGTGTCTGAAGCAGTGCTGGCGGCGCCGGCCATTGAGACGGCTTTGGACCTAGGCGCGCTGCCGCAAACGGTGCAAACGATTTACGGAGAAGCACAGTGAACGGCCGGGGGGCCGGACACGATCCGGAACTGGCGAAGGCCAATGCCAAAGCGCGGCTGCGGCGCGGGATGTATCTGCTGCCCTCGCTGTTTACCTGCGGCAACATCGCGCTGGGTTATTACTCAATCACCGAGACGCTGAAGGCTATCACCGGAGATGCGGCCACGCATCTTGACTGGGCGGCCCTTGCGATCATTCTGGCCATTCCATTCGACTCGCTGGACGGGCGCATAGCCCGCATGACGAATACCACGAGCGAATTCGGCAAGGAGCTGGATTCGCTGGCGGATGCGATCACGTTTGGCATGGCGCCGAGTTTGCTGGCGCTGATCTGGGGATTTCATTTTCTGCCCGATTCCAATCATCACGAAGCGATTCTGCATTTGCAGCAGGCCGGTGCGTTCATTTGTTTTCTATTCCTGATTGGCGGTGTTTCGCGGCTGGCGCGATTCAACATCAGCCACGATGCACAGCCGCGGAATCCAGGGCGGCCGGGGCGCAAATACTTTGTGGGGATGCCGATTCCCGCTGCAGCGGGGTTTCTTGCTTCGACGGTGCATCTTTGCTACGGCATTCCAATTGAAGACTGGTGGTGGTGGATTGCGATTCCGTGGCTGATTCTGGTGGGGTTGAGCAGTTTCCTGATGGTCAGCACATGGCGGTTCTGGTCGGGCAAGGAAATCAATTTTTCGCGCAGCCATCCATTCCAACTGATACCGGTGTTGGCGATTTTGTTTTACGTGGTGTTCCGGTATTCCAATGTTGCATTTTTCGTGATTGGACTGACCTACATGTTCTCGGGAATCTGGGCGCGGGCTGCTTATTCGTGGTCGCGTCGTCGGCGGCGCGGAACTGGGCCGGTGGCCGAGGGTGCCGGCACCATTGAACGCGATCCGCTGCGGCACCTGTAAAGACTTTCCAACCAAAAAGGACGCTTGTGTACAAGATTGCTATTGCTGGAGCCTCATCTTTGTTGGGCCGGGAATTGAAGGATGCTCTGTCGGAGTCGCCGCTGGCTGCGGCCAACGTGATCTTGCTGGACGACGACCAGGTGAGAGGGCAACTGGACCAGGTGGGCGACGAGGTGACGTTTGTGCAGTCCATTGACGCGGAAACCTTTGAGCGCGTGGACTTTACATTTTTCACGGGTTCGGAGGACCTGACCCGGAAGCACTGGCGGCAGGCGCTGAGGGCCGGCTCGACGGTGCTGGATTTGAGCGGGGCGTTGGACCAGGAGACGGGCGTGCTGGTGCGGGCACCGTGGCTGGGCTCAGAAGCGGCAACGGTGGATCTGTTTACGCCCGCGGTGGTTCCGGCGCATCCGGCGGCTCTGGCCCTGGCACTGCTGCTGGACCGGCTGCAACAAGCGGCGCCAGTGCGGTTTGCCGCGGCGACGCTGCTGGAGCCGGCAAGCGAACTTGGCAGGGCGGCGATGGACGAGCTGCACCAGCAGACGGTGAGTCTGCTGAGTTTTCAGAGCATGCCGCGGGCGATTTACGATACGCAGGCGACGTATAACCTGTTGAGCGGGCTAGGCGAGAACGCGACGGTGAGCCTTAGCGCGGCAGCGGCGCGGGTGCGGCGGCATTACGATGCGCTGTCGGCGGGACGCTGGCCGACGCTGGCGTTGCAGGTGATTCTTGCGCCGGTGTTTCACGGGCACACGTTTTCGATCGCCGTGGAACTGGAGCGGGCGGTTGAGATTGCAGCGCTGGAAGAGGCTCTGGGTGGGGAGCACGTGGACCTGGTGCTGGAAGATACGGATTCGCCGTCGAACCTGGCAGCAACCGGGCAGAACGATGTGCTGGTGCGGCTGCGGCCGGAGATTACCGGGCGGAATCCTAACGAGGTTTCGCGGCTGTGGCTTTGGGCGGCTTCGGATAATCTGCGGCTGAACGCGCAGAATGCGGTGGAGTGTGCGCTGGATTTGAGACGGCTTAGGCCTGCGGGGACGGTGCAGTAAGACGGCCGAGATTCATCTTACTTTGCGTTATGATCTTACCTGTGGTAGTATGTAAGGCATGGAGTGGGCATACACGACTGTGAGCAGCAAAGGCCAGATGGTCATTCCGGCTGCGATGCGTGAGTCGCTAGGAATTGAGCCGGGAACGCGTGTTGCGATCCGGCAGGAAGGGACACGGCTGATTCTGGAGCCGGAGACTCTTGAGGCTAAGTTGCGGCTCATTGATGAGTTATGTGGTATCACAGCAGGAGGTCCCTCGATGACAGATGAATTGCTGAAGGAACGCCGCCGCGAACGCGCGATGGAATTGGCCAAAGACGGGTGGTAGAACGGAAAGTGATCACTTTTGTTCTTGATTCTTCGGCTGTCCTTCGCTACATCGACAACGAGGCTGGTGGAGATCGTGTAAAGGCCATATTCGAGACTTGCGTACGCGGACAAGCGGCGATGCGCATTTCGGCTCTGCAATGGGGAGAAGTCGCCGGACACCTGCGCAAGCGCCTCGGTCCAACCAACGGACAGCGGGTCTTAGACAGCCTGATGCCATTGAAACTGGAGATTGTTTCCGCCAGCGGGGAACGCGCGGCGCGGGCCGCCGATCTGCGCTCAAATCGTAATATTTCTTATGTAGACGCTTTCGCCGTTGAATTGACCATGGACTCTCCAGATCGCGTGCTGGTTACGGCGGACTTCGACTTCAAGGCTGTCGAAGATCTGGCGCGGATTGAATTTCTTCCTGCAAAATAGGCTTTTGTGGAGTGTCGGTTCAATCGGGAAGCAGCGGCAGCCCTTGATGGTCAACTGAATATTTAGATTCGACTTGCGGCGCAGTTTCCGGGTTGTGGGTCAAACCGCCGGGAACTGCGCCGAAGCCTTGGAGAACGTGTCGTTGATTCCGCTTCCGGGAGTGTGAATCAATTGTTGCCCACGGTGAAGTTGAAATCGTAATGCTGCAGTGTGTTGTCGATGTTGGCGGCGTAAATGGTGGCGTAGTGGGTTCCTGGGGATGGGTTCGAAGTGTAGTTGAAATAGCCGCTCTGTCCCCAGATAAAATGCTGTTCATCGAGCTTGACGCCGTCGACCCAGAGTTCAATCTTGCGAAGCTGACCGAAGGAGTTGGCCGAAGCCTCGAAGGTGAACGGGCCCGAAACGGGCTGGCTGGTTGGATTGCAGAGATGGATGCCCTGGCCCGACGATGGATAGTCGCATTCACCATAGAATCCAGTTGTGTTTACATTCAATCCGGCGGCCAACGTGGTCGCGGCGCTGGTATCCTCAGGGCTCTGAACGACGGCAATGTCGGGCTTTGTATCGCCGTTGAAATTGCCGACGACGGGCCCAATCTGATAGCCGCTTGTTCCTGCGGGCGAAGGGCCAAACCCGATAACGCCGTCGGTGGTCGCAGGATTGAAAAGGTAAATTAATTGAGTACTTGGCTCGCCAGATTCGGAATAGGTGACGGAGAGCGCCGCCAAAGTCCAGTCAAAAGAGCCGTCGAAGTCGGCCACGGCAAAGGGCGCACCTACATTTATGGCCCCATATGTGGAAGTTGGCGTGTAAAGGTAACTGAACTTGCGGTCGTAGTGGCCTAGAAATACCGCCAATCGCGGGCCTCCGGGGTCGATCGCGCCGTCACCAAGGCCATTTGAGTTGCTGTACTGGTAGCCGTAAAGGTCTGTTGCGCCGTCGGTATTCAGGTCGGCAGCACCCAGGGTCATATCTCCGTCGACGGTGGTGACATCGACGGGAGTGAAGTTGGTGCCACCGCTTCCAAACAAGGTGACGACGTTCGACTCGCAGAGATAGGTGCCTCCGCAATATATGCCTTCGAGCAGGGTTACGTCCGCGTTGCCGTCGATGTCAAAATCGCCGCCAACAATGCTCTGAACGGCCCAGCCGGTGGTGGGCTGATAAACTGCCGTGGGATTTGTGAAGTGGCCGGTGCCATCGCCTTCGAGGAGATACACCTCCCATATCCCGCCGGTGTTGTTGCCGTCGTTCGCGGTAACCATAAGGTCCTGATTGCCGTCATGATTGAAATCGGCCGCGACAATGGTCATTTGGGGACCATAGCCGCCAAGAATCAAGCCGGAGGGCAGATTCACGGTCGTGGTTATGGGATCCTGGAAAGTTCCATCGCCGTTTCCGAGGTAAACGTCAACCTGGTTGGTGCCGGTAAGCAAGACGGCTATATCGACGTTACCGTCGTTGTTGAAGTCACCCCAGGTGAGAGGCGTCCAGTTGGTGGAATTTATCTTGTAGGCGACCGGCGGAGCGAACACGCCGCCGCCGGTGTTGAGGCTGACGGAAAAGGAAACGCCTGTTGTGTCGGGCTCAGTGCTGTCCAGAATAATGTCGGTGAGGCCGTCATTGTTTACGTCGACGGCGTAAACGTTTGACGGAGTGGGGCCAGCGATGGATGTTACAGGGACGAGGGCGGGAGCGGTTTGGCCGAGGCAAGTTATAGACAAGAAACCTGCACACACGACCACTATAAGACTGCATAGACGCTTCATATCGATGCTCCTAAGCCGACACAAGATACGAGAGGGAAGGTAATTTGCAAAGAGCCTGCCCGTCGCGTTAGACGCCGGAGTTAGTCGACTAAGTTGCCTTGGTGGTTCTGTGTAGTATTCCCTGCCAGTTACGAGCTGGCGAGCAACTCTATTAGAGCGAGAGGAATAACTCTCACTTATTGGTTGCCGCAGCGGGACCATAACTGCTGGATGTAGCTGTCGGTCATGCCGGCAATGTAGTCGGCTACGGTGCGGGCGAGGCCCTGGGTGGGGATTTGCGCCTGATGGTCCTGGGGGAGCTGGGTGGGATCGGCGATGAGCGCGGCAAACAGACCCTGGACAGCCGCATCGGCCTGGGCGTGGGCTTCTTCCATAATGGGCGATTGATAGAGGCTGGCGTATAGGAATTCCTTGGCGGCGGCGCGGTCGGCCTCGACCTGCGGGCTGAGGGCAGCGAGGCGCCCGGGGGCCTGACGGACGTCGGCGAGCGTGGCGGCACCGAGACGGGATACTGCGGCACGCACTTCCTCCAGCAGGTCGGTTACCAGCAAATTGAGCACGCGCCGCAGAGTTTCACTGATGGCGAGCTTTTCCGGAGCGGCGGGAAATTCCACGAGTACGGTGTCATGAAAACGGCGGAAGAGTGGCACACTGTCGCGGACCTGCGCGAGGGTGAGGATGCCGGATTCGAGGCCGTCGTCGAGATCGGCGGTGAGATAGGCGATTTCATCGGCGAGGTCGATGAGCTGAGCTTCGAGCGGCGGGAACTGGCCGAGAAAATACTCCGCCAGCTCCGGATGCGTTGCGGCCGAGTAATCGCGCGAATGCTTGACGATGCCTTCTCTGACACCGAGGGTGAGGTTGAGACCACGGAAGGCGGCGTAACGCTCCTCGAACCAGGTGACGATGCGCAGGGCGTGCAGGTTGTGGTCGAAGGCCAAGCCGTGAGCGCGCAGGCAAAGATCGAGTGCCTTCTCGCCGGTGTGACCGAAGGGTGGATGGCCGATGTCGTGGGCGAGGGCGAGAGCTTCAGTGAGTTCAACGTTGAGGCCGAGGGCATTGGCAAGAGTACGGGCGATCTGGGTGACTTCAAGGGTGTGGGTGAGGCGGCTGCGAAAGTGGTCGGATGGGGCGTCTTTTGGCAGGCGGGCGAAGACCTGGGTTTTGCCGGCAAGGCGGCGAAAGGCGCGCGAGTGGAGAATGCGGGCGGCGTCGCGAGCGAAAGGCGCGCGATAGGGGTGGAGCGGCTCGGGATGGGCGCGGTGAGTGAGGTCGCTGTTCGCATCACCGCAAACGGCTACGGCTGGAGAGAGTCGTGCGGTCGAGGTGGTTTCCGTTGCCGACATATTCTTGAGATGCGGGTCCTGAGATGCGAGGTCTTAAGATACGAGCGAAAGAAGCTCTGGTCTGTTTATATCGCAGTTCGGGAGCGTGGATTGCGGAATGAACGGATTACGTGAGCGGAATCACGATGGGTGGGAATGTGGAGTGGTATAACATCCGTTACGGTTTGTATTGGACAATTCCAATTGTCCGGGAGTACGATCCAGCCGGAAATTTTTGATGGTCTCGCGCGGAGACGAATTCCCGCGCGAGTTCCAGAGTCACTTCGCAAAGGGACCGGGAGGAAAATATGAAAGCAATCAAGATAACTGCATTGGCTTTGCTGGCGCTTGGAGTTGCCGTTGCGACGGGTTGCGGCGAAAGGCACTCGCTCAAAGAGGTTTACTACCTGATCTCAACGAATTCAGCGCTGCCGTACTGGAAGACGGCGGCGGCCGGATTCAACAAGGCAGCGGCGCAATACAAGGTGACGGCCAAGGTGGATGGGCCTGACGGCTATGATCCGCAGGCGGAGAAAGATGCACTGCACAAGGCGATCGCGGTGAAACCGGCGGGAATTCTGATTTCAGTTTCCGATGTGAATGTGCTTCAGCCGGAGATCGATGCGGCGGTCAGCGCAGGGATTCCGGTGATTACGATGGACTCCGACGCGTCGGGTAGCAGAAGGCTCTACTTCATCGGGACCAATAACCTGGAAGCAGGCCGGCTGGGGGGCAACCGTCTGATTGCGAAGCTGGGCGGCAGAGGGAACGTGGTAGTGTTCACGATCGCGGGGCAGCCGAATACGGAAGAGCGGCTGAAGGGCATCAAGGACGTGTTGGCGAGCCGGCCGGAGATCAAGATTGCGGAAGTGGTGGACATCAAGGACGATGCGAAGCTGGCGTTCGACAAGACGCAGGAGTTTATGGCGCTGAGCGGACCGAAGAAGATCGACGGATTTATCTGCCTGGATTCTGCGTCGGGCAAGATGGTTTCAGATGCGATCAAACGGACCGGTGCAACGGACCGCGAGCTGGTGGCGTGGGACGTGAATCAGGACACGCTGGACGGAATCAAGGCGGGAACGATTGATGCGGCGGTGGCGCAGAAGCCCTACGCCATGGGCTATGTGGGACTGAAGGCGCTGGACGAGGTCTTCCATAATCCGCCTCCGCAGCTTGGCAAGGACTATAGCTCAGACTCGTTCTCGCCCTACCCGGTATTTGTGGATACGGGGACGTCGCTGGTGGATAAGAGCAATGTGGATTTGTACATTGCTTCGGCGGCGGCTGGGACGCAGTGAGTTCTAAAGAAACTTGTTTGCTGCCCAGTCTTTGAGGGCCGCATCGACGAGTTGACTTAGCTCATCGAGCAATTCGGGATCCGGGGCGGCTTTGAAGTTGAAGCATGTCTTTCCCTGCATGCGCTTCCTGAGAGCGGGCGAAACCAGGCTGAGCAGCCTGGGGTTCATGTAGAGCGGCATGAGGTGGAAGCTGACATAGGCCCTTCCAAGACGAACCGCGCCGAACCACATGGGCTGACCCTTGTGTTGCGGGAAGGGCGAGGGCACGCGACTGTTCAGGTTGAAGAGCGACGGAGTATCTGCCTGAACGATGAGGCGGTCCGGGTGTTGCCCGAAGGCGGTCTTCAAGGTTTCAAAGACGGCTGGAAAGTCGGCAGCCATGGCGGAAGTTTAACCCACTTCCGCCACGTTGGCTAGAGAGACAGCCGGCCTTATTCGGGTTTGGGCTGGCCGGTGGTGCTGTCCTGCTTTGCCAGTTTGAACCGCGCCGTTTCGAGCTTATGCTGTACCTTAGACATGTCGCCTGGCTCGAAATCGTTGGCGGCGGACTTGGCGTATTGCGCTAAGGAAAGCTCCCATTGCGCGGCGGCCAGGCGGATGCGGCCGGTCTTTTCGTACAGGTCGCCGAGATGATCGTGGACCGTGGGATCGGTCTGGTCGCGGTCGACGGCCTGCCGGAGATTCTCCTCGGCAAGCTCATACTCTCCCATTTTGAAGTAGACCCAGCCCAGTGAATCGAGGTAGGCCCCATTCATGGGATCGATTTCAACGGCCTTGCGGATCAGCTTAAGGGCTTCCGGCAGACGCATGCCCTTGTCAGCCAGCATGTAGCCGAAGTAGTTGAGAGTCATGGCATTGGCGGGGTCAAGATCGAGAGCCTGCTTGAAGAATTGCTCGGCCGGCTCGTAGTGTTTTTGCCGCTCGGCGAGTGCGCCCTTGAGGAAGAACAGATAGGTGCGATCGCTCTTCTTGGTGGTGAGGGTTTCCGCCTTGGCGAGAGCGTCGTCGGCTTCCTTCCAGCGACGCAACTGGGTATAGAACTGCGCCAGGCGGAGCCATACGGCGCGGTCCTTGTCAGAGTTGTCGAGAAGCCCCTTGGCAAGAGCGACGCCGTCGTCGGGCTTGCCAGCCTCAATAAGTGCTCCGGCGAGCATCAGCTTGAGATCGGGATCCTTGGGATTGGCGTCGACGGCCTTGCGGGAAACCTCGACGGCGCGATCGTACATTTTGGCTTCGCCGTATGTCTCAACCTGGCCCTCGTAGCCGCTGACGGCGGAATCACCGCCCATGTCAATGAGTTTCTGATAGGTTGCAATGGACTGATCGACTTTGTTCTGCTCGGCGTAGAGCAGGGCCAGCCGCTCAAGGAAAAAGCCGCGACTGGTCTTTTCTTCGGGGGTGTACGCGCCATTGGCGTGAGAAGTCAGGTCGACCATCTTCTCGTAGGTCTGCGTAGCTTCATCGTAGCGGCCCAGGACATCGAGCAGCAGCCCCTCGTTATAGCCGGCTTCAAGAGAAGCTGGGTCCATTTTGCGGGCTTTGCGAATGGTGGCCAGAGCATCTTCGTATTTTCCCTGGCGGCGTTGAATTTCGCCGATGTGGACCTGTGCCTCGACGTTTTCAGGATCGGCCTCGGAGAGCGCCTTGAATTCCTTGAGAGCCTCATCGAGCTGGTTGTCAGCGAGCAGAGCCTGGGCGAGAGCGTCAAGGGTCTGGGCGTCACCGGGATCCATATCCGCGGCGCGCTGATAAGCCGCGATGGAGTCCTTGGGCTGCTTCAACTGATCGTAGGCCGCACCCAAGGCGAACTCCATCTTGGGTGTGCGATCGGTAACGGGAACAGCCTCAATGATTTTGGTGGCATGCTGGACGTCGCCACTTTCGGCGTAGAGCTGGGCCAGATTGAGAACGACTTCCTCCGACTCGGGCTCGATGGACTGGGCAATGTGGAATTGCTCTTCCGACTTTTTGGCATCGTGTTTGACGCGATATAGCTGGCCCAGGACCATGTGGTCCTCAACGCTCCTGGGTTGCAGGGAGATGATTTTCTCGTATTCGCCGATGGCCTGGTTGAGGACATTGTCAGAGGGCGCAGAGCTGGACGCGGAGTTTTGACCCTCCCCGAGTTGGCGGAGATAGATGCGGCCTAAGAGTTTATGGGCATCGACATCGT
>JBEKZG010000349.1:0-4606 GCA_049510095.1 Occallatibacter sp. | reverse complement strand
AACCACGATATCCACCTCGTCCCGATCTTTGTCGCGATAGTGATAGAGCGTGCAACTGCTCTCCATCCACGAAATCTGTTTCAAGATCTCTGAGAAGACGAACGTTTCCAGCAGCGGTCCGAAGATCGTCCTGTCTTTTTGAATTCGCTCCGCGGTAACTCCTCGAAGTGCTGCCAGGAGACCGGAATCCAGAAAGTGGAGTTTCGGCGTCTTTACCAGCCGCTTCAACTGGTTCCGAAACCATGGCTCTATCCGGCGGACAAGAAACAACTGCTCCAGTATCCCGACATATTTTCTGGTCGTCTTATCGTCGAATCCAATCTGGCCGCCCATCTGCGTGAAATTCGTAAGTTGTCCGGATTGTTGGGCCAGAACCCGGAGCAGCCGTGGAATCTGTTCCAGTTTCTCAACCTCGGCAATGTCGCGCACATCTCTCTGCACAATGGCTCCGATGTAGTCGCGTGCCCATGCCTGTCGCCTTGCCGGCTGTTTGCGCCGCAGCATCTCCGGATAACCGCCAATCAGGACGGCCCCTACCAGGTCGTTGCCAATCAGGGCCTCGCGAGGCCTCCCAATTTTTCCCTCGAACGCGGATTTCAGGAATGCCGGCTTGCGTTTGTGAATTTCGGCTTGCGAAAGAGGAAGCAGATTGACGATTTCCATGCGTCCGGCCAGGCTCTCCGAGACCTGGGGCACGGTGAGAAGATTGGCCGATCCCGTCAACAGAAACCGCCCCGCGCGGCGATCCTCATCCACTGACTTTTTAATCGACCTGAGAAGATCCGGCGCCCGTTGAATCTCATCGATCGTACATTTGTCGAGACCGCGCACCAGTCCAGCGGGATCGCTCCGGGCCGATGCCAGAATGATTTCGTCGTCCAGCGTGAGGAACTCGCGATTGCCTGCTATCAGATCGCGAACCAGGGTAGTCTTGCCGCACTGGCGGGGACCGGTGACCAGCACAACCGGAGTATCCCGGAGCGCGGTCGCGGCCACTGCTGCGGAAAACCGGGGATAAATCGCGTTTTCAGGCTCGTCCATTGCGGATTACTCTCTCGTCCATTGCGGATTATACACCCGTCTATTTCGGATTATAAATCCGTCCAATTCGGATTAATAAGTCGTCCATTCCGGATTATACACCCGTCTATTTCGGATTATAAATCCGTCCAATTCGGATTAATAAGTCGTCCATTCCGGATCGCGCGCCCGTCCAACCCGGAGCCGCACCGCTCCCAAGCCCTAACCTCCCGCCCTCCGCCCATACAACAGAAACTCCTTATTCCCCTCCATCCCCGTAATCGGCGACGGAATCGTCTCCACCACCTCCCACCCCAGCTCGCGTACGCAACCCGCAACACGATCGATCGCAAGTTGGTGAGCCTCTGGGTCGCGCACAATGCCGCCCTTGCCCACATGCACGCGTCCCGCCTCAAACTGCGGCTTCACCAAGATCACCGCCTCCGTCAGCCCCGGCGCAGCGGCCAGTACCGGTCCCAGCACCAGTGTCGCCGAAATAAACGACACATCCATCACCAGCAAGGTCAATACCGGCCCAACGCGCCCTTCCTCCAACGCCCCCGGCGCAAGAAACCGCGCATTCGTTTTCTCCACCAGCCGCACGCGCGCATCGTTCCGCAGTTTCATCGCAATCTGTCCAAATCCCGTATCGACAGCTGTCACATGCGCCGCCCCATGCTGCAGCAGGCAATCGGTAAATCCCCCCGTCGATGCGCCCACATCCAGGCACGCCCGTCCCGTCACATCAATCTTCCAGTGCTCCAGCGCCGCCGCCAGCTTCAGCCCCCCGCGGCTCACGTACTGCGGATCGTCGCCCAGCAGCCGGATCGGCGCGTCCTCCCGCACCATCGTCCCCGGCTTGTCCACTTTCTGTTCCCGCACCAGCACGCGTCCCGCAAGAATCATTGCGCGCGCCCGCTCCCGGCTCGGCACATGACCGCCCTCCACAAGCAGCACATCGAGCCGCTTTTTGGTTTCAATACTCATTCGTTTCCAGCGCGTCCCACATCCGGCCAATGCTTCCGCTCTTGTACCCGCCCTTGTTTCCATCAGGGCCTGTAGGTTATTTTGGCTCTTGGCAATCCTATCAATGCCACCGCATCCGAAGCCTTCCAATCCGTTACCGCCGCTTCATCGTACTTTGGATGAAGATGAATCACTCACCCAACACGAAAAGGTTGACACCATGGATGACGCCGCCCTGCTGGAAGCAGTGGCCGAGGGGAGCCAGGATGCCATGGCCGCGGTCTTTGACCGCTACTCCCGGATCGTCTATTGCATTGCGCTCCGCGTTCTGCGCGAGCCGGGATTGGCGGAAGATGTGATGCAGGAAGTATTGCTCCAAATCTGGAAGCGCCCGCAGAGCTTCGTTTCCCAGCGCGGCAATCTTGCCGCCTGGCTAAGCGTCGTCACCCGCAATCGCGCCATCGACGTCCTGCGCAAACGCTCTCCGCTCGATCCCCTGGACGATCTGCCCCTTCCAGATCCCCGCGATATGGCTGGTGCCAGTGAAGAAGGCTGGCTGATGGATAAGGTGCGCGCTGCACTCGAAGCCCTTCCCGCCGAGCAGCAGGCTCCGCTCGAACTCGCTTATTTTCAGGGTCTGAGCCACACTGAAATTGCCGAGAAAACCGGCTCCCCGCTGGGAACCGTTAAAACTCGCATCCGCGCCGGCTTAACCACCATTCGAAAGGCGATGAACGCATGATAGAGAAATTGCACATTGCCGATACCGACCTCGCGCTCTACGCCACGGGAGCCCTGGCGTCAAAGGAAATGAAAGCGATCCGGGCTCATCTCCAGGTCTGCGCCAAGTGCACTGAAGAGCTGCGGCTGAATACCCTGGCGCTGGCCGCTTATGCTCAAGCAGTCTCGGAAGCCGCACTGCCGGAAGGCGCGCCTCCTGAAGGAGCTAAATCCCGTTTCATGGCTCGTGTAGCAGCCACTCCGCAGGTTCGGGTCGAGCCTCAACCAGAGCCCGAGCCTGAAATCGCCCCTCCCGCACCAACCCCGAAGCAGCCTCTAACCTGGCGCAATTTCTTCGGCGCCGATGCCAAACCCTGGGCCGGAGCACTGGCCGGAGCCATGGCCGTTCTCGCCCTGGCCATCGCCATCGACGATGTGGGCAACCGCGAAGCCCTTCTCAAGACGCGAATCGAGGCCAAACGCAATGCGGCCGACTCCATTCAACTCGCCGAACTCATTGACCTGCTCGCTTCAAGCCACGTTCAGAGAGTGACGCTGCGCCCAGCGCCTGTAACCACGCCTCCGCCCGAAGGCCGCGTCGTGTATGAAGCGCGCACAGGCAAACTGCTGCTTATGGCTTCCAACCTCAGTCCCCTGCCCCAGGGAAAAGTCTATGAGCTTTGGATTCTGCAACCCGGCGGCAAGAGCCCCGTGCCCGCTGGAATCTTCGCTCCCGACAACAAAGGAAACGCGGCGGTGATTCTCGCTCAGGCGCCCGTCGGCCTCACCGTTCAGGGATTCGGAGTCACTGTCGAGAACGCGGGCGGATCGGCCACTCCCACGCTCCCCATTGTTCTCTCGGGAATGTAGCGACCGAAATCTAACCCAGGGAATGTGACCCACGAGCCGTGATAAGGCCAGCCAAGCGCTGCCGTAAATACCGAAGGGCCCATTCTCTCGTGGAATGGCCCTTCGTCTTTCTGGAGATTGCGAATTCCACGAGCGCAATTCGGCAATTCTTGACAGACTTCCAGCGGCGTTTGGGTTCCCCTCGGCGCTGGGTGCATCCTAATCCTGGCAACCGGCCCTGCAACATTCCTCTCCACCAGAGCCGCAATATCCGAAACGTTCGATGGGGCCTAGTTCCCGACGACACGAATCCGATTGTTGCCCCAGTCTGCAATGTAGACGTTGCCTGCACTATCGAGGGCTACGGCCTGAGGGCCATTAAGCTCGGCTTCGATTGCAGGGCCTCCGTCGCCGTTATACCCGGCCGGAAGCAAAGTGGGACATTCATGGGCCAAGAGTGGGCCACAACGAACATAACGGACGCCTCCCGCAACGGTGCTAATGATCCCCGTGGATGCAGTCACCTCCCGAATCAAATGGTTGCCGAGATCAACTATGTAGACATCGCCAGAGCTATCAAGCGCAACACCCGTGGGGCCGTCTAGTTCGGCTGCCGTCGCTGCCCCTTTGTCGCCGGCGTACCCGGGCGTGCCGTTGCCAGCCACGGGAGACAACTGCCCAGTGGCTGCTGACACAAGGAGCACGCAGCTGCTATCGGAGCCACTCGCGTCCTGCGCCACATAGAGATCGTCGTTCGGATCTAGCCCCAAGCCTGACCCGGTAATTGCACCACTTGTTGCCGAGACGCCTCCACTGCAAGGATCGTTGCTGGGGAAAGGGCCGTAGGCGGTTATGCCCGCGACTGTGGAGATGATCCCGGTTGAATCCGTCACCAAGCGAACGCTAGGAGGAATATCAGGATCTCGAATATAGATATTTCCATACGGATCTACCGCTAAGCCCTCAGGCTGGATAAGCTGAACATAAGTTGCCGGCCAGCCGTTTCCAGTGCCGTCGACCAATGAGAATGGACCGCCCCCGGCGACAGTGT
>JBEKZG010000348.1:0-4608 GCA_049510095.1 Occallatibacter sp. | reverse complement strand
GTTTCAAGCTCCGATGATTGACGTTCGAGAAGCTGGCCGCGAAACTCCGCTTCTTTGCGTGATCGGACTTGCTCGGTGATTTCGATCGCAAAGACGAGAATGCCGTCCACTGCTCCAGCGGTATTCCGCGCAGGCTGGTAAACAAAGTTGAACCACGCCTCATCCAGTTTGCCGGTGGCCTTGTTCTCGAGATAGGCCAACACCTCGTTGCCCCTGTATGGACTGCCGGTCCGGTAGACCTCGTCCAGAAGCTCGAAGAATCCCTGTCCTTCCAGTTCAGGCGCCACTTCCCGAAGACTCTTTCCGATCAGTTCGGACTCCGATCCCTTCCGCAGAAGCCTGACGTACCCCTCATTGGCCAGCGTAACGATGTGATCCGGACCATGCATCGTCAAGATCGGCGCCGGAGCCTGCATGAAGAGATCGCGCAGTCTTTCGCGTTCGATGCGAGCCACAGCTTGCGCTTCGCGCATCGCGCGATACAGCGAAACGTTGACCAATGCGGCGGAAACACGCTGGCTCAACTCCATCGCCACCGCCGAATCTTCCTTCGTAAAGATTTCCGGGTTGGCAGTTCGTCCGAATGACAGTGTTCCGAGAATATCGTCTCCATTCACGATCGGCACAGTTAGAAGGCTATGAAACCCGAGTTGACGCATGGCCTCCAGGTGCTCGTCGCTCAGGGACACCAGGCGCAGCCATTCGTCGGTAACACCCTCGATGATGGTTGGCTCTTTGCTGATGAGCGTGCGATTGACAGGATGGTTCGGGTTGGGAATCAGGGGCGCTCGCCGGGCTGCGTCCAGAAAAGTCTGCTGGGCCGGGTCGCGATGCAGGTGCACGATGCGCTTGATTGTCCCATCCGGCTGAACGAGATCGAAGTAGCAAAAATCTGAGAAGCTGCGTACGGCGATCCGCGCCACGTTCCTCAGCGTCGTTTCAAAGTCCAGAGATTGAGCAAGGGCGCGGCCTGAGTCGGAGAGCAACTCGAGATTTCGTTCAGCCCGCCGCCGGTTCTTGACGTCGCGGAAAAACAGCACGATTCCGTCCGGTGTCGGCCGCACAATGATCTGGAACCAGGTGCTCAGTGGGGCAGGATAGAATACCTCGAATTCCGATGCTATCCCTTCGTTCATCGCGCGATAGTAGTGTTCCCTGTAAGGAGATCCTTCCGACAAAGTAGCTGGAAAAGTTTCCCAAAGATTCTTGCCGAGCACGTCTCCGGCGGGCGCCAGTAAGTTCCTGGCATTCTCGTTCAAAAAGGAGAACCGCCAGCTTCGATCGATCGCCGCCACCGCATCGGTCGTCGCTGCAAATACCCGGCGCAGACTCTCCGCCAGCGCATTCAGTTTGCGTTCAGCGGCGCGCCGTTCTTCCATGTTGCGGAACACGACTACGATGCCCGTGAGCTCACCGTTGTCGTCGCGAATTGGCGCTCCGCTATCGTCTATTGCGGTGCGCCTTCCGTCTTGCGAAATCAGAATTGTATGGTTGGCAAGGCTGGCAACGGTCCCCGTCAGCACCACCTTGTCGGCCGGGCTTTCCACCGGTAAACCGCTCGCCTCATTCACAATTTGAAAAACATCCTTCAGGTATTTGCCGCTGGCCTCTTCCATCGTCCAGCCCGTCAACTGTTCCGCCACGGGATTCATCTGCGTTATGCGCGTCTTCGCATCGGTAACCACCACTGCATCCCCGATGCTTTGCAAAACCCGCGACGTCCGGGCTTCACTTTCCCTCAGTTCCTGCGTCGCAGCCACTTCGCGGGTAATATCCTGGCAGAGAACAAGTACACCCATCACTTTTCCGCCCGGCCCCCAGATCGGACTGTAGTTATAAGTCCAACGAATGTCCTGCAACCTTCCATCTCTCACAATCGGGACGACAGCGTTTTCGTAATACACCGTTTCCTCGCCGTTCATCACCCGGTCGAGATTTGGGCCCACAATTTGCCACGCGTCCCACCAGCAGTCCGCGGCTCTCTGTCCCAGCCCCGACGGATGCCTCTCCGCCAGCAGCGGAATGAAGGCGTCGTTATAAAGCTGCACCAGTTCGGCGCCCCAGAAAACCAGGGATGGAAAAGCACACGCAAGCATCAGGTTGGCCGACCAGAGAAGAGCCTCAGGCCACTCCGCTATCTCTCCCAGTGGAGTCGCACTCCAGTCGTAGGCCCGTATCAAATCCGCCATCTGGCTCTCGCCGCGGATCAGACCTTCCGAACTGGTTTCAGTTTTGTTATTGCCTGAATTTTCGCGTGGCATTGCGCACAATCGAATTTTTCCAATCAGCTTAGTCGAACTCGTCTAGCCCGCACGCTCCCAGGTCTCGGGCATGGCGTCGGCGGCTATTCAGCAATCTCTTGAAAGCCGCTCCCTGAGTCGGTCCTCAAAAAATAGGCAACTTGGCGTTGGGATGCAAACAAATGTAATTTGGTTGTTCCCTGGAACTTGCATGTCGTCACCAGTTTCAAAAGCCTGCCGAAAAAACTCGTTTTAGACACGCCTTGTAACAGCTCTCCACCCGTAAAGCCGACCCGCGGGAGATGAAACTGTGCCCATCCATCGAGCGCCCCGGGATCCCAGGGCGACAGGTTCTCGTCGCTGGGGCGATCGTCCTGCTCTACACTGGAATGCAATCATGCGCAGCCCAGCCCGCCTCCTCGCCAGCCTTGTCCTTTTCGCCGTCGCTGCTCTCGGAGCTCAGCCGCCCGCTCCGGGCGCTTTCGGCCACGAAGCCCGCGCAGTCCGCGCCTACGACGCTTCCGTCAAATCGGGACCGCTTGCTCTCCACGCGTTCCTGGCTCAGTTTCCCAAAGGCGCCGACCTGCATGTGCATCTGTCGGGCGCGGTCTATGCCGAGAGTTTTATCCGCGCCGCCGGCCAGGACGGCCTCTGCGCCGACCCTACCGCGCTCAGCTTTGCCAAGCCCCCCTGCACCCCGCCACTTGTCGCCGCGAGCCAGCTCTCCGGAAACATTACCTCCGCTAATCAGGATCTGTACGACCGCCTTATCAACTCATTCTCCATGCGCAGCTTTGTAGCCACCCCGGGATTCAGCGGCCACGACCAGTTCTTCTCCACGTTTGACCGCTTCGGCGGGCTTGGCAAGAAACACATCGGCGAGTGGGTTGACGAAGTGGCCAGCCGCGCCGCCGCCCAGAATCAGCAATATGTTGAGCTGATGGAAACTCCGATCTTTAACCACGCGGCTGAGATCGCGCACCAGAACCCATTGAATCCGGACTTTGCCCAGTACCGCCAGACTCTGCTCGCGCTCGGGCTGAGGGACGAAGTTTTTGTCGACCGCGAAGACGTGCGCGCCGCCGAAGCACTGCGACGCGAAATCGAACACTGCGGCACCCCGCAAGCCACGCCCGCGTGCCAAGTCGAAGTCCGTTACATTTACCAGGTGCTGCGCGGCGGTGCCCCCGAGAGGGTCTTCGCGCAAACGCTGCTGGGCTTTGAAACCATCCAGGCCACTATGGACGCCCACGAGCCCGGCTTCGTCGGCATCAACTTCGTTCAGCCTGAGGATGGCCTCATCTCCATGCGCGACTACACTCTGCAGATGAAGATGCTCGACTATCTGCACTCTGTCTATCCGCAGGTGCATATCAGCCTCCACGCCGGTGAACTGGCGCCGGGCCTGGTTCCACCGGAGGGTCTGCGCTTCCACATCCGTCAGGCCGTGGAACTGGGCCACGCTGAGCGCATTGGTCACGGCGTGGATGCGATGTATGAGGATGACGCGGCCGCGCTGCTAAAAGAGCTGGCTGAGAAGCACGTGATGGTTGAAATCAATCTCAGCTCGAACGAGGGAATCCTGGGCATCAAGGGCGCCGATCACCCCTTCCCGATTTACCGCGCGGCCCACGTACCCGTGGCTCTCTCCACTGACGATGAAGGCGTGAGCCGCATTGACATCACGCATGAGTACGTCCGCGCCGCCCTGGATTACCACCTCGCTTACCAGGACTTGAAGCAATTGGCGCGTACCGGCATGGAGCACGACTTCCTTCCGGGGGCCAGCCTGTGGGCTGCTCCTGATGTTTTCACTGTGCCGGCGGCCGCGTGCAAATCGCAGCCGCTGGGCGCGGATAAACCTTCCGCTGCCTGTAAGGCCTTCCTTGACGGAAGCGAGAAAGCGGCCGCGCAATGGGAGTTGGAGCGCCGCTTCAGGGCCTTTGAGGCGAGATGGTGACGGGGATTTACTGTCCGGCAGTCAGACGTTCGCTCGGCAGGGCATCGCACATGGCCAGAGCCAGCAGCGAGTACACAGTGCTGCTGTAACTGATGAACTGCCAGTTATCCGTATTCAGCGAGCGCGTCCACCATCTGCCCGAGGCACGCTGGTTGTTCAGCAACCATGAGACGCCGCGCCGAATGCGAGGATCGCTTGCCTGGACGCCCGCCTTGCGCAGTGCGATGATCGCCAGCCCCGTCATATGACCGTCGCTGGGCGGATCTGCCAGATCCGTTTCCGCGCGCAGCCGGGGAGCGCGATTGCCTTTTCCCCATTCTTCCGGAAGGGCGAATGTCCTGATCGACCAACCGCCATCGGGCTTTTGATGCTTTGAAATCATCGCCACCAGCTCCTGCTCCTTCGCCG
>JBEKZG010000347.1:0-4628 GCA_049510095.1 Occallatibacter sp. | reverse complement strand
CGTGGGATGAGTTTACTGAAGCGGGCGCGCCGCACATGGACTTTGTCTTCACTGTCTGTGACAGCGCCGCAAATGAAGCCTGTCCCTATTGGCCAGGCCAGCCCATGACCGCCCATTGGGGCATCCCGGACCCCGCCGCCGTCAAAGGGACGCCGGAGGAAATAGCCCGCGCATTTCGCGACGCCTTCGTAGTTCTCGATCGCCGCATCGGGCTCTTTCTGTCCCTTCCGCTTGCCACACTCGAACAGCTTGCAATTCAGGAAGAGATCAGAAAGATCGGCAAAGCATGAAGCCAACGCTTATGCGGCGCATCGCTGCCGAATTCGTTGGTACTTCGCTTCTTCTCGCCGCAGTGGTCGGCTCAGGAATCATGGCAGAGCGTCTCGCAGGCGGGAATGTCGCACTGGCGCTGCTCGCCAACACCATCGCCGCTGGAGCCGCTCTCGTTGCCCTCATCCTCGCGTTCGGCTCCGTGTCGGGGGCACACTTCAACCCAGCCGTTACACTGGCAGACGCCTACCTTGGCGGAATCGCATGGCGTTATGTCCCTGCCTACCTGTTCGCACAAGCAGCAGGAGCCTGCTCCGGGGTGGCCGTCGCTCACTTGATGTTCGGTTTCTCATTATTCTCAGTTTCCACCCATACCAGGAGTGGAAGCGCTCAGGTCTTCAGCGAGTTCATCGCCACGTTCGGGTTGATAGCCGTGATATGGGGCTGCGCGCGCTCCCGTCCTCATACGGTCCCATACGCCGTAGGGGCCTACATTACCGCTGCATACTGGTTCACCGCATCTACATCCTTCGCCAACCCAGCTGTCACACTGGCTCGCTCCGCGAGCAACACGTTCGCGGGCATTCGCCCTGCCGATGTGGCCGTGTTCATTGCGGCGCAGCTCGCTGGCGCGTTTGCTGCAACTGTTCTGTTCAAATGGCTGATGCCCACAACCAACAGAGAGCAAGTTGTCGTTCTCTAAGTTCCCTGGCGGGCAGAGGCTTGACTTTCAGTTCGCGAGAACAGGCCGAGGCACCTATTCAGGGAGGATGGTGCCGGCCTCGGAAAGTTAGCCCTGAAAAAGGCCGTTGTGCCGGCGAATTCGGCCATTGTCAGCCGCGCCCCTCCGGCCTCTTCCCATCCAAAGCCCGTCCACTGTCATCTGTAACCTGTGATCTGTAACCCGCTCTTTCCCCAAAATCGCCCCAAGCAGCCTCCAGCCCACAGTTTCACAGTCTTCATTATGGGTAATTCTCTGGTTAGCTTGCCGTCGCTTTTGGGTAATTCTTTGGTCACCTTGCCATCCATTTGGTTCAATTCTCAACCAACCAACCCCCTTTTCGGTCGGCCTGGAAGGTTGATCCTCCGGCTTTTCCTTTACTTCTGAGCAAACCTTTATCGATTTACCGCTAACCCTCCAAACCTACCTTCCGCGTCCAAAGATAACCCTCTACGCCGACATTTAATCCGATCCAAGCAAGGTGAACAGGCCCTATACTTGCCGAAGAGGTTTCCCCTCATGCCCACCCCAGGTCCACCTGCTCGAATTGTCTTCACCACCTGTTCCAATCACGATGAGGCAGCCCAACTCGCCCGCACCCTGGTCGAGGAACGGTTGGCCGTCTGCGCCACACTCATCCCGGCCGTCGAGTCCATCTACCACTGGCAGAACAAGATAGAGACCTCCACGGAATCCCTCTTGCTCCTCAAAACCGGCCCCGGTCAGCTCGCCGCCCTCGAAGCTCGCATCCACCAGCTCCATAGCTACGAAACCCCTGAATTCCTCGTCCTCGGCCTCGAAGCCGCCAGCCAGCCCTACCTTGACTGGCTCCACTCCTCGCTCCGCCTCTCCTGACCCCGGAAAATCCAGCCCGTCTGATATTCTGGCCTTCGGCGGTTCTCGCAATTCCCGTTCTGCACCCGGCTTCCCGGCAAAAACGTGAACTGGAAAGCCGCACAAGTTGGTCGCAATGCGCTGGTTAATGGTGGGCCTTCTCGTCTCGCTTACAGCGCTGCTGCTGGCAGCGGCTGGCGTGGCGCGCCACATTTGGATTCAATGCTCAAAGCACCGGAACAAGCCGGTCGCCGGACTCGGACAACTCCCGCAGGCCGCCCCTGGCCGGACTTTTGATCCGGCTGACGAAACCGAACCCTGAACACCGCCCTTCGGAAATAAGACGCTTCCGCAGGAACACGAGAGGAAACTGTGAGCAAAGAGCTCTCCTTGCCATTGTCCCATGCCGAACCGGCGTCTTGGCCCAGCGCCGTCGGCATTGTTTTTCTGGGCAGCCTATTTGCGGCCGTTTGTGCCCATGTCTCTGTGCCACTGTACTTTACGCCCGTGCCGCTCTCCCTTGCGCCCTTTGCCGTGTTGATCCTGAGTCTCCTGCTCACCCCACGCATGGCTGCGTCCACGTTTGCTGCATACCTGGTGGAGGGCGCACTGGGCCTGCCCGTCTTCGCATCCACCCCGCTCAATCCCGGCGGCCTCGCTCATCTCCTTGGACCCACAGGCGGTTACCTGCTCGCCTACCCCCTCAGCGCCTTCCTCATTTCGTTCCTTTATCGCCGCATCCATCGTGGATTCGCCGCTGCCGCGCTCTGCGCCGCCGCAGGCGACCTCGTCATCCTGGCCTCTGGCGCGCTTTGGTTGTCCATCCTCACTCACGCCTCGGCCCAGTCCGCCCTTTCGCTCGCCGTGATCCCTTTCTTGCCCGGCGATGCCCTGAAAATCGTCGCCGCCGCCGCGCTCGCTTTTGGAATCCACCGCCTGCGCCGCCGCGCCGCTTAGACGCATCTCAGAATCTTGCAACCGTTGAAGTTTTTGCTTTGAAAGGATCTACTCCCAGTGAGTGCTGAGCAACCCAAATTAGCCGACTCAAACGGCATCACCGAAATCTCCATCGCGCACAGTCCCGACTCCGATGACGCCTTCATGTTCTATGGCCTTGCCACCAACAAGGTCCGCGTCGCGGGCTACAAGTTCACCCACACCCTCTGCGACATCGAAACCCTCAACCAGCGCGCCCTGAACGAAGCCTTTTATGACGTCACCGCCATCAGCTTCCACGCCTACCCATATCTCCAGCAGAACTACGCTGTGATGGGCTGCGGCGGCAGCGTGGGCGAGGGCTACGGGCCCATGATCGTCGCCAACCGCAAACTCGCCACGGAGGATCTTGCCCGTATCAAGATCGCCGTTCCCGGCACCCTCACCACTGCCTATCTCGTCCTCAAAATCTTCAACCCCGCCCTCCAGACCGTCACTGTACCCTTCGACCGCATCATTCCGGAGATTCTCGCCGGCAACTTCGAAGCCGGCCTTATCATCCACGAGGGCCAGCTAACGTATTCAACCAACGGCCTTTACAAGGTGCTCGATCTAGGCGTCTGGTGGAGGGAAACTACCAGCCTCGTCCTCCCGCTCGGAGGCAACGCCGTCCGCCGGTCCCTCGGGTCCGATTCCATGCGCATCGTCACCAAAGCCGTCCGCGACAGCATCCAGCACTCCCTGGACCACCGCGAAGAAGCACTCAATTACGCCATGCAGTTTGCCCGCGACCTCGACTCGCGCCTCGCCGACCGCTTTGTCGGCATGTACGTCAATGACCGCACCCTCGACTACGGCCCCGACGGCCGCCAGGCCATTCGCACACTCCTCGAACTAGGTCACGAGCGCGGCATCATCCCCATCGCCCCACAAATCGACTTCATCGACTAAGCCGCGGAACCAGTTGATCCGTAGTGCGCAGGGCTAGATTTGGAGGGAGCAGGGGCCTTCAGGCCCCTGAATCGAGGCCCAATCTTCACGGGCTTTAGCCCCGGAAGACGTTAGTCCTGCTGCCAGCTCTATTCCTTCTGTATCGATCAGACGAGCGCCGTCCACCCATTACCTTCGGCACCCATCCCCAGCCCCAAAGTCATTGAACAACCCTAAAAATCCCCATCCGCTTTCTGAATAATTCCTAACCAAAGCCGATGCATCCAGCACGGAGGCTTTTCAGAATGCTCGCTTTTACACCTCATACCTTTCTTTTCGCATCATCCGATCCCGCTCTTCTCGCCGCTGTCGAGCCTGTGCTCCTGGCCTCCGGCGCGCGCGTTGAAATCGTACTATCGGCAGAATCGGCCTTAGCTTCCATCACTGCCCCCATTCCCCCCTCGCTCGCCCTGCTCGATGTCAGTCTTCCCGGCATGGAATCGGGCCAACTCCTCACCGCCATCCGCGCCAACGTCAGCTCCCGTCGCCTTCCCATCGTCCTCATCTCGGACACTGTCACTGACGAATCCATTGCATACCTTGCTGACGGCGTGATTGACGACCTGATTCTGCGTTCGGTCGAAGCCCCCTATTGGCGCCTTCGCCTCGAATTGGTGCTGCGCTCCGTCCAAAAAGCGCGCGAGATTGAAACCCTCCGCGAATCGGCACTCCGCAGTGCGCAGACTGATCGCCTCACCGGCGTCTACAATCGAGAAACTCTTCTCGCCATGCTCTTCCGCGAAACAGATCGAGTCCAGCGCATGAAGTCCTCCCTCTGCATGATCCTCTTTGACATTGACGACTTCGGCCATTGGAACGGTCGGCTCGGCGCGGACAAATGCGACGACCTGCTCTGCCAGGTCGTAAGCCGCACCTT
>JBEKZG010000346.1:0-4632 GCA_049510095.1 Occallatibacter sp. | reverse complement strand
AAGAAGTTAGAGACACTACGCGGGCGCAGGGATTATCTCGATTCAATACGCCTACACGGCCGTTCACGAAGCGGAGGTTCCGCGGGCCTCGGACGAGCACTTTCAGCATCTGCTGGATACTTATGTCAGCGAATCGAACAAAGTGGTCTCAACGTGGCGTGAGTTTCGCGATGCGGATCTGGATTTCAAGCCGCATCCGCGCTCGAGCAGCGTGCGGGAGATTCTGAAACATCAGCTGCTTTCTGAGCGGCGATTTTTCGAGTTTCTGGGAACACCGGAACCGGCGCCGGAAGAGATATTGCCTGCTGAGCTCACTCTGGAGACCGCATCTGCGCGCTTTGTCGAATTAGTCAGGGCGCGTCTGGAATTCTTCGCACGGCAAGACGCAGCGTGGTGGATGACCGTGGTTCCCTTCTTCGATGTTCAGCGGCAGCGGATCTGGATATTCTGGCGGCGCGTATTGCATACCGCGCACCATCGCACGCAGCTTACTGTTTATTTGCGGCTGCTGGGCCGGGATGTGCCTTCAACCTATGGGCCCACCGCCGATGTGGTTTGGAAAGGCGCGGACCCGACGCACACAGTGGAGGCTGCGGGGAGAAAGTAGGCGTGCGAGTGGCCAGATTTTGATTGGGATGGATGGAAGCGACATGGTTTCGGGAACCGTTCGCATCATGCCGGTGTCTAAGGAGTGAGTGGGTGAGGGATTGTGCTGCATTCACAGGTGCGAAAGAAAGGCTGTCTTCCGAGATCATTGGCCGGGAAGCGTCCCGCAGGGGCTCATTTTTAGGGGTTTATCGGCCCGACTGAAGTCGTGCCCTGTTACAAAGCCTGTCTGAGGGGCTTTTTTCCGCTGCCTGTTCAGCGTTGGTCAACGAACAGTTCGCCACGGATCACTGGTTTACTGCCGTATCCTGAGTTCGAGGAATTTTCATCATGACTTTGCTCGATGCTCCAAAGTTCGATGAAGTGCGTGAGCGGCGCAACCGGCTGATTCTGTATAGCTCCGGCGGGCTGCTGCTGGTGCTGTTTGTAGGTTGGTGGCTGTTGGCCGGGCGGCCGGTTGACTGGCCATGGAACTGGAACCACCACTTGTTCGGCCGGGCGACCGTCAACGAGTTTTTGACGGCCGTGGAAAAGAACGATCTGCCCAAGGCCTACGGGCTCTGGATTCACGACAAGGATTGGCAGAAGCATCCGAATCAGAATGGGGCTTACCCGTTTGCGCGATTCCAGGGGGATTGGAGCGCAACGAGCCCGGACAACGAGTACGGGAATATACAGACCCACCAGATTGTGGCGGCGCGGATGTATGGCAATGTTCTGTTGGTGGCGGTGCTGATCAATGGACGCAAGAGCGGGGCGCTGAACCTGGATTACGACCCGAAGACGCATCAGCTGAATTTTTCGCCGCCGGGGGTGGAGCTGTATTTGGGGCCGTAGTGCGGCGACCGGCGAACGCTCCTCCGGGCTACTGCGCACTGGGGTCGATCCGCACTTTAATTTGGGAAAAGTACCTGTCTGCGGCGGTCTCGAATCCTCCAGATTCGGTCTTGATGAGCGTGAAGAATCTCTCGTCAAGCCCATAGAAGAAATCCTCTCGCAAGGATTTGAGGTGTTTACGCCTCGCGTCTCGCTCGCGAATATAGTGCTGGCCGAAGATGGCCATTGCTTGGTCGACGATCCTTGCAACCTGGATTTGGCCAATTAACTTGAATCCTGCCGCCGCTTCAGGCGCCAGCACGCCGGCATGGATAGAGAAGAAGTGGCGGAATCCACCATTGCCAACCTCCTCCTGGCAAAAATTAGCCGCATTAAGGGCTGCTGCTGCCGGGTGGACCTGATTGAAAGTATCAAGAAAATTCTTCGTACCGTGGTAGATGTCGATTACATCCCAGATCGCCCACGTAATGCGCAGAAAGTCTTCGTAGTATGGCATTTTCCACACCCTCCACAGCAGTGGACTTGGCTCAGAATCCATCCTCGATGGCCAATTCGGCGAGGGCGGCCAGGGTGGCTTCGAGGCTGGCTGGGTCTTCGACGTTCAGGGATTTCTGAGTTGCGTCGATTTGTTTGAGCAGGCCGCATAGGACTTTGCCGGGGCCAACCTCGATAAAGATATTTGCACCCGCGGCTACAAGAGAATTCATGCAGTCGACCCAGCGGACTGCGCCTGTTACCTGATGGATGAGGGCGTCGCGGGCTGCTTCGGCGGTGGTGACAAGGCTGCCGGTCACGTTGGCGGCGACCGGGAAGCTGGGATTGTTCAGGACGAGCGAGTCAAGGACGCGGGCGACTTCTTCCTGAGCGGGCTGCATGAGGGCGCAGTGGAAGGGCGCGCTGACGGAGAGCATGACGGCGCGGCGCGCGCCTTTTGCCTTGGCGAGGCTCGAGGCCTTTTCGACGGCGGCGATCGCACCGGAGATTACGGTCTGGCTGGGCGAGTTGAGATTGGCGGGGGCGACGGGCTGGCCGGTTTCGGTTTCGGCCTCGCGGCAGGCTTCGGCTACCTGACCGGCGGGGAGCGCGAGAATCGCGGCCATGGCTCCCTTGCCTGCGGGAACGGCTAACTGCATGGCACGGCCACGGGCTTTGACGGCACGGACGGCTTCCGCGAATCCCAGGGTTCCGGCTGCTACGTGAGCGGACCACTCACCGAGAGAATGGCCGGCGGCGAAGGCGGGATGAATGCCATGTTCGGCGAGGACACGCCAGGCGGCGACGGACACGGTGAGAATGGCGGGTTGGGTGTTTTCGGTGAGCTTGAGGTCTTCTTCCGGACCTTCAAAGATGAGTTTGGAGAGTGGGAAGGCCAGGGCTTCATCGGCTTCGGCAAAGGTCTGGGCGGCGATGGGAAAGCGGTTGGCGAGGTCGCGGCCCATGCCTACGGATTGCGAGCCTTGTCCCGGGAAGAGAAACGCTAAGTTGTATGACATTCCAGTGAAGATTGTAATCCTTGACATTCAGCGATCAGTTACCTGAATTGTTCTCTCTTCTTAATTCGAGATTTATGGTCAATAGGGAACGATGACGCCTGAGAAATGGGCACGTACATCTTTCATCGCAATCATGAGCTTCCGCTCCCCAGCAGCGCATTCCTTGAAACCATAATTCTTGTAGAACGACACCATCTTGTCGTCGATGGCATCAACAAGAATCGCAGCGAGACCCCCGATTTCAGATGCTTCGATGGTTCGCAGGAAGGCGTCTTTGAGAAGCGAAGTACCGAGTCCCCGACCCTGCAATTTCTTGTCGACGGCGAATCGCGCGAAGAGCATGACGGGGACTGGATAGTTTGGGGGCATTGCGGCCTGAATTGGAGCGGGAGATTCTTCCTGCTTGATGGAACTGAAGACCAGCGAATAATAGCCCATCACGACGTTTCCGAGATGCACGACATAGGTCTGCGAGGAATCGGCTCGTTGGTTCACGAGGGCATATTTACGAATGAAGAGATCTAAAGAGTTCTTGCCGCATTTGAAATCGCGAACTTGATGATGTGCAGTCAGTTTTTCGACGGGGGAAATTTCCAGTGGAGCATTCACTTGCCTGCCTCCTCGAATAGGGTATCAACGCATTTCAGCGCTACGTGCTTAGTTTCCCCGATGTCCATCGCCAAAAATCGAACCGAAATAGAGAGTCATGCGAGGGGCGTCCGTCATGCTGAAAGTTAAATGGCGCGGTCGCGATGGCAGGCGCGTTGGATGCGAGTTGATCACTTGTTCTTGTTTGTCATACAATGTGAGTACAGGAGATCGTCCAAATGGCAACGTCACCACGGCCTCTGAAATCCCGGAGGATCAACGCAAGGATATCGGACGCCGAGGAAGCATTGTTGCGCAGCGGCGCGCGCCGCAAGGGGCAAACCCTAACCGAATTCGTCGTGGAGAGCGCCTGTGCTGTTGCCGAGATTGAGTTGGCGGAACAAAAGGAATTCACACTTCCGCCCGCTCAGTGGGAGGCATTCCTCGCTGCGCTCGATAAGCCCACCGAAGCCAATCCGGCACTTCGCCGCTTGCTCACCGAACCGAGTGTTATCGAGCTGGCTAATAAGAAGTAATGTTTCGGTTTAGAGCGCCGGAAATCGCGATCGATTTACAATGCCAGTGAATTGGCGCGAAAGCCTGCGAGCTGCATGGCGCGGACAGGCTCGGGGTTGCGCATGAAGGCGCCAGGGTTAATTCCAGCGTTTCTTGTCGTCGGGGTCTTCGTCGATTTGATTGCCGTTACCGTCGAAGCGAACGGTGCGTCCCTGGGAGCGCATGTAGACCTCAAATTTGCGGGCGGCGCGGCGGCGCTTCCAGCGGTAAAAGCGGTTGCGCAGGCCGTACAGGCGTTCGCTGAAAGCGAAGGTTACTCCGTGGCGCGGGGCGAAGCGGATGAAGATCAGGCCGGCGAGCGCGCCGCCGAGTTGGGCAAACGCGTAGATCCACATCTGGCCGAAGAGCATGGCGATAGCGACGAGGCCATAGATAATTGCCAGGTATTTTGCTTTGATCTGGATGGGCAGGGGAAAGAGCGTGAACTCGATATCGCCGTAAAGATAGCCGATGGCGACGAGCAGACCAAAGACGCCTCCAAAACACCCGTTGAGAGCGATCTCATGGGGCGAGGGACCAAAGATACCGGACG
>JBEKZG010000345.1:0-4647 GCA_049510095.1 Occallatibacter sp. | reverse complement strand
AGGTGGGCATGCGGTACTGGGGCAGCTCGAGGATGAACGGGGTTTCGCTGGACTTGAGGATGGAGCTTTTGAGGAGCCAGGCGGTGGTCATGGCGCCTACGAATCCGGCGAGATAGAGGCCGAGCATGACGATGGTACGCAGGTTGAGAAAGCCGTGCAGGTAGAAGGTATTGGGGATGAAAGCGGCGATCAAAAGCATGTAAACGGGCAGGCGCGCCGAGCAGGTCATGAAGGGCGTAACGAGGATCGTGGCGAGGCGGTCGCGGCGGTTCTCAATGGTTCGCGTTGCCATGATGGCGGGGACGGCGCAGGCGTAAGCGGAGAGCAGTGGGATGAAGGCCTTGCCGTTCAATCCAATGGTGCGCATGACGCGGTCGGCGATGAGCGCGGCGCGGGCCAGGTAGCCCGTGTCCTCAAGAATGCCGATGAAGAGAAAGAGCAATAGGATCTGGGGGAGGAAGACGAGGACGGAGCCGATGCCCTTCCATGCGCCGTCGAGAAGGAGCGACTGAAGCCATTCGCCGGGGATGAGGGGGCGGACGAATTCGCCCATGCGGGCGAGTAGGTCGCCAAAACCGTCGGAAAGCGGCTGGCCAATGGAGAAAACAACTTCAAACACACCGATGACGACGACTAGGAAGAGCAGCGGTCCCCAGATGGGATGGAGCAGGATGTTGTCGATCTTGCGCGTGCCTTCGACGGAGAGCGGGGCCTGATAACCGGTTTTGCGGCTGACCTGCGCGGCCCAGGAATGGGTGCTGGCGGCGTTGCCAACTACGGGGAGGGCCAGGGGTGTGGGGGCAAAGCGGTTGGTTTGCTGATGAAGGAAGAGGGGTACGGCATCGAGGCCGGTTCCGTGAGTGGCGCTGATCTGCGCGACGGGGGCGCCGAGTTCGCGGGCCAGCTTGAGCGAGTCAATGTGGCCGCCGCGGGATTCCATGAGGTCGCTCATGTTGAGGAGGACGAGAGTGGGCAGGCCAACCTCAAGGACGGGCGCGGCGAGCATGAGCTGACGGGTAAGGTGCAGGGCGTCAAGAACAAGGAGAACGGCATCGGGCTTGGGCGTGCCGGGCATTTTGCCGCGGAGGACGTCGACGGCGACGCGGGCGTCTTCAGAGTACGGAGTAAGGGAATAGATGCCGGGGAGATCGATGAGGGTGAGGTCGGGTCGGCCGACTCCGGCCATGAGGCCCATGCGCTGCTCGACGGTGACGCCGGGGTAGTTGGCGACTTTCTGACGGAGGCCGGTGAGGCGGTTGAAAAGGGTCGACTTGCCGGCGTTGGGAGGGCCGATGAGGACGACGGTTTTGAGCGCACCGGCGGTGGGCTGAGCGGCAGCGGGAGGCGGAACTAGGGCCGGAGTCTCGCAGCAGGCGCTCATCTTGCGGCCTCAACGAGTTCGAGAGCCTCGGTCTCGGGGCTCGTCTGAATGGCGTGAGCGACGGCTTGCAGGCCGGCATGGGTGGCGGCATGAGGGACTTCAGCCGCAAGGGGCGTGCGGACGCGGATGGCTTCGGCGGTTTCGTGGCGCAGCGCGATTTCCATGCCGTCAATGCTGTAGACGGTGGGGTCGCCAGCCGGGGCGCGGCGCAGAGCGGTGACACGCGCGTCGGGGACGAAGCCCATGTGCATGAGGTGGTTCTGGACAGATTCAGGCAGGTCGAGAGCTTCGAGGACCGCAGTCTGGCCGACTTTTAATTCGCTCAACACGCTCACCTGCCGAACTCCCATTGGCCGCTTGAAAAGCATCAGCCTCAAACTACGACCAGATTGGTCGTAGTTGAGTATACGACCAAAATGGTCGGAATCGCAAACGTCAGGTTGGAGAACACCTTCAGGATACATCGGCACGGTTCGACCTCCGCAAGGGGACGGCTGACGGTGAGCCGCCTGGTGTGGCTCAAGCCCCCCTGGCGGGTCTGTCTGCCTACTTCATCGGCTGATGGCTACCTTTTTATCAGTGAGGATGGGGACTGGATGTGATTTGAATCACTTTTGTGAGGCCTGAAATGAGTTGCATCTCGGAAAAAGTTGGTGGTAGAAGGGATGGATGAAGGTTGAGGCGTTTCGCGCAACGGTAATGAGTGAGGTTCCTCCAGCAGGATTGACGGCGCCGATGGCGGCGTTGTGGTGGGACGCGAAGGGGGATTGGACGCAGGCGCACTCGCTGGTGGATGAACTGGAGACACCGGCGGGGATGGCTGTTCACGCTTATCTGCACAGGAAAGAAGGTCAGGCTGGGAACGCGGACTACTGGTATCAGCGTGCGGGGCGGCGGTTTCATCGGGAGAAGCTGGAGGATGAGTGGGTCGCGTTGGTGGAGGGGCTGGCGGGGTGAAGCGGCCGCAGTTCTTTCGGGAGTCTTGAATGCGAGGAAGGACAGGTTCCGGTGAATGAGGCCAGGTTGAGGTTCGTGGTATCCCACCCATTTCACGGTGAGGCTGTGAAATGGGGCACCCGGCTTTGAGAATGCTTGCTTAAATCGCTCGGCGTACAATCGTTGCAAAATTCGCGCATCGGAATGGGGGCAATTTGAAATGTCGATAATGCCCGAAGGTGGTTGGGTGGACCCGCCCAAGCAGGATGCTCAACAAAGACCGGATTCGATACAGCGCGTCCAGACTGTTTATCCGGCGCACCCCGCCTATTTGCCTCGAAGTTCCTGGCTCAGCTGTAAGACTTGTGATCGTGGAACACTGAGTTCAAAGACGGTATTTCGCATGAGTGGTCCGGTGGTCGCGATTGGCATCATTCTACTGATTCCATCAGTTCTCGGAATACTTTCTTGTGCAGCGATGCTTCTTTTGTTCAACACGTCTGTTGGAGTCGCGCTGGGTGTCAATGCAAATAGTTCTGGTCATCCGTATCAGAGCGCCGAAGATGCAAAGTTCCGCAAGAGTTGCAAAGAGGGGTTCATTGAGGCGAACTCTCGGCTTCCGGGAGTCTCCGCGCCGCAGTTCTGTGAATGTGCTCTCTCGGTTTACAAGGAGACAGGCTCTATAGAAGGAGCTAGTCGGGCGTGTGCCGACAAAGGGCTAGATGGTACGCTAGAGCAACCCAGCGAGGATGTAGATGCATTTTATTACAGCCAGACTTCAATCCCAACGAAGGCCGGTTTGATAACTGCCATGAGCATTTTTGGAAACGCATTTTTTCTTGGTTGGGGTATTACATTCTTCGTCTCAGGTTTGCTCGGTTGGCTCCTCGTTATGAGGAAGCGCATTCTTCAATGTAATGTTTGCGGTGCTGTTGTAAATGCCTCCTAATTCCTCGATCTGTACAGAGTGTTTTCTTAGCAAAGGCAGGCCCGGGCTATTCCTCTATCGATGAACAATACACTTTGTCGAGGGATAAGCGCGTAGAACAGATGATCAGCGAGGTTGAGCAGCTGATCGGGATCAAATCTAATAGCTACCTGGGGAGTTGCTTCACGAGTTCATTCAGACGCTCTTGAATACGTTCGTTGATTCGGGCGTCTCCTCCATCCCCTGGGTACTCCAACTTAACGACGTAGTTGACTTCATTATTCGCTGTAGTTCTGAGGATTTGCACACAGTTGCGCCATAGAACCTCAGGCAGTTGCTGAGGTGGCGCATTAGGAGGAATCACTTGTCCAAAAGACCCTACCATAGTAGGCATTCTATCATGAGCGCCTCTTGCTTCTTAAGGCCAATTTTGCGCGCCATGGAAGACGCGGGAGATCTCAATCGCGTCCAGTTTGACCTGATCGACAACGAGACAAGGCAGAGGCGCGAATGTAAGTTCACTCCCGCTTTTGCCAGTGCGCCGGGTCGCGGCTGCCGTGGAAACAGGCGATAACGGTCAGCGTCGCGTCGTCGTCAATGACGAACATCAACGCGTAGGGGAAACGCCGCAACAGGGCACGGCGGATGTTTTTGTGGACAACAGGGAATTGCCGGGGGTTGGCGCTCATGCGCTCGATCACAGCGTCAACTGCCGCGCGGAAAAGTCGGCCCAGGCCGGGAGCCTCGTTCTCGTACCAGTCCTGCGCCTCAATCAACTCCGCGCGGGCGGGTAGGGTGAAAATAACCGGATGCACTACGGGCAACGTTGCTCAAGCTCGGTCTTCAAAGCCGCCCAGGTGATGCCCTCGCGCCGGTCTTGGTCAATTGTTTCAAGGCGGCGGTCAAGCTCCGCCCGCTGCGCCGCTGTGAGGGGAAGGTGGTCGCCTTCCAAGCTATCCCAAAGCTGCGAGATTAACGCAAGGCGCTCCGGCGGGGTCAGACGCACAAGCTCGTCATGGGTGAGTAGTTCCATGCATTGAGCATAGGAAAGAACGCCAGCGAAAGCAACAGGGATCCTCGGCCGAAGGCAACAGCCAGCAAACTGCCTTTGGGATAATAGCCCACAATGTGGGATTGCGCGTCCACCGTGTGTCACTCGTCACAGCGGCACCCAGCTATGCGGAAGAGACTCCTCTTAGCGGTTTTTCTCTCCTGGCCGCGCTGTGAGGAACTGGGAATGAGTGAACAGAAAACGCCTGGTGCAATGGTGATTATGGATGGGAACGAGGCGGCAGCCTCGGTGGCCTATCGACTTTCCGAAGTGGTTGCGATCTACCCTATTACCCCCTCGTCGCCGATGGCCGAGTGGGCGGATCAGTGGCGTTCGGAGGGCAAGAAGAAT
>JBEKZG010000344.1:0-4650 GCA_049510095.1 Occallatibacter sp. | reverse complement strand
CGCACTGACCCTCGATGGCTTGCGTGCCCTTCCACCCGCCGATTTGCAGACCCTCATCCGCCCCTCAGGCTTTCACACCCGCAAGGCCTCTGCCCTCAAAGCCTTCGTAGCCATGCTCGATCGGGAGTTTGCCGGTTCGCTCGACGCCCTCGCCGCGTCTCCGACTGAGCCCCTCCGCCGCCGTCTTCTCGCCCTCCCCGGCATAGGTCCAGAAACAGCCGACGCCATCCTGCTTTACGCCCTCAACCATCCCGTCCCCGTCGCCGACGAATACCTCCGCCGCATCGCCGAGCGCCATCAGCTTCTAGCTTCCCCACCCGGCCGCAATCGCAAAGGCTATGAATCCCTCGTCAATCTCACCCACCAGGCCTTCGCCGCCGATCCCGCAGCCGCCCGCGCCCAGTTATTTAATGAATTCCACGCCCTCACCGTAGCCGTAGGTAAGGCACACTGCGGCCGAACCGCCAAATGCACCGGCTGTCCTCTAGCCGAAGATCTTCAATGGATTCGCCCGGCAGAAATCTAGCCGCACATCGAATTAGCCACATCACTGGTACCACGAAAGAATGGCCGTGCCCATTTCATCGCAGTCTTATTGCCACTATAGCGGAACTGGACGGAACTCATGACACGGGTTTTGCTGAGAATCTTGCTTCTCAACTCAAGTCAGGAAATCGCAGCATCGCGGTCTTAGCCGCCGGCTCACCACTTTGCTCGGCCGGGTCGATCTCAAAAGCCGGATCGAAACCCAACCGCCTCCAGAACCCCTCAACCAGCGCCACCGTCTCGGCCGATGTCCGCGCAGTCGTCTGGATCACAATCGCCGCGCCTGCGTTTCCCGCCAGCTGGCTCGCTTGCGCCAAAATCGCCACGCATTTCTCCGGCCTGTAAGTGCAGGTGGCCAGGTCGGCAATGGAGAGCCTTGTAGTCGGCGTTGCCAGCACCGTCCGGGGCGGAGCCATCCGGTCGAGAAGGCAAAAAATCTCCAGCTTAGACTCCAATTCATCCGGAACGCAGTCAATCGCCAGGTCCGCCTCCCGCACCGCGTCCTCAATGCTCGAAACTAAGGCCACGTTCGGCGGGGCATCGAGACCAGGTTCAGCTCGTAGCGCTTCTTCCACATGATGCAGGTTCGCCGGCATTACGTCTTCCAGCAGCACGCGGAATCCTGCCCGCGCCGCGTTCAGGGCAAGCCAGCGGCCCAGCGGGCCCGCTCCGATAATGGCTACAGTTTTTGGCAAATGGAGCTTACTTGATCGCCAGGGCCTTGGCCACATCGTCGGCGTTTGGACTGGCATGCAGCAGATGCTCAGCCACGCGCGCCCGCTCGTCTGCGGTCAGAGTGGGAATCGTCGCCAGTACCCGGCGCAGGGTCACAGCAACATCGTCAATGTAATTCATCAGGCGGATAGCCTCTCCGGACAGCGGCATGGTTTCCCTCGATCTTTGAAGTTCCCATCCATTGTAGGTGGTGCGGTCGGTGGGGGGAAAGCAGCGGGCTTGATCCCTTCCCGCGTCGAGCAGAAACTCCCGCCTCCGAGCGGCGCACGCACTCGAATTAGGGATCTGGCATTATCCTTCGCCTGGAATTCCCTTGAACTTCTACCCATTTGAAGCTACCGTTGTCGCAACACATCGCTTCCCCCATTCCTTCTCGGCGAATAGGAAAGTACAAATGACAACTCCTCCTGACGACAACAAAGTCGGTGCCAGCGATTCCTCTTCAGCAAAGAAACAGCCCACTAAAAACGGCGACACCCCTAACCCTGCCAGAACATACTGGAAGTCCATCGTCACCGTCCTCGGCACCCTCCAGATCGCCGGCGTCCTCGCTGGCTCGGGGTTCATCGTCAAATTCGCGCGCGAAGACTTCCTCGGCGTCTCCGCTGGCGCATGGGATGTCTCGGACCTGGGCATGCTCGCCGGTTCCTTCGCCCTGACCAGCGCGACCCTCTTCTGCCAATACGTCATCCATCCGCTGGTCGCCATCCCTCTCGTCGTCTTCGTGGCAGCCTATGTGATGCTCGAAACCTTTCTCAAGCGCAAACACCCTAACTCCGCTGCTGTCTTGCATGCCGGCGCTTACTTTGTTCTCATTCTCTTGCTCGGATTCGTCTTTCGCGTCGAACAGGCGCCCACGCTCTATCTCCACGATTTCCTCATCACCAGCCCCAAAGAGCAGCCGAACATCTCTGAGCAGACTCCCGACTACAGGGCCACCAATAACCTGGTTCGCCTTATCTTCGGCTCCCGCATCAAGGACGACCCCACCAGAAGCACCGATTTCCCCGTCCTCCACGGATTCAAACTCACCACACAAAGTGCCTACGACGTGCTCAATGCCCAGTACGCCCTTTCCATGCTCATCTGCCTCATCGGTTGGAACTTCCTCTTCACCACTGAGCGAATGGGCAGCTTCAAGACTCATGGCACCGCTCTGGTTGCTGTCTTCGTCCTGCTGCTTCTCATCGTCACCATCATGATTCCCTACGTCTACGGCAAGCTCATTCACTCCACCGATCTCCCCTCGGCAACGGTGGAGTACAAGCCCGCCTCGCCCACTACCAACGGCGATGTGAGCAAGCATTTGGAGGGCCCCCTGCTATTCCAGAACGACCAGACGGTCGCAATCCTCTGGGCCAAGGATGGTAAGACGGCAGTCATCTACATTCCTGCCTCTGAAGTGCTGGGCCTCCGTTTGCACGGAACGGTAGACGCACTCACCTTTGTGCTCGGCCGCCAGGCTTTGCCCAAACCGCTCCCGCCCATCACCTAGGTCATTGCTCACAGCTGAAGTGCCCGAAGCGGCAGAGAAGCTCTGCGCATACAATGTCCCCATGACCACGTCGCCCATCTCCATTGCCCAGGCTTTCGTGCGCGCCATCAACCGGCACGACACCGATGAACTCGCATCCTTGATGACTGAAGAGCATCACTTCACCGACTCCCTCGGCAACAGAGTCCAGGGACGCGCGAAGATGCAGGCCGGCTGGGCCGCGTATTTCCTCATGGTCCCCGATTACTTCATTGCCATCGAAGAAACCTACAACGATGGCCCGGCAGTGGTAATGATTGGCGAAGCCGGAGGCACTTACACATCTGACGGCAGGCTCACGCCGGAAAGCATGTGGAAAACGCCGGCGGCCTTCCGGGCCCTGATCGACCATGGACAGATTGCGGAGTGGCGCGTCTATGCCGACAATGAACCCATCCGCGAGCGTATGAGGAAGAAATAAACGGACTCAACTAAGATACAAATCTAGAACTGATCTAACGCTGTCGATCCAAACTCAGCCAGCGTGGCAATTAACTCAGCAGAAAATGACAAGCCCCACTTAGTCGACTAAGTGGGGCTTGCCGATGTCGTCCCGAGTTGCTGGTCCCAACCCTTTGCACTTCGCACCGCTCAGGAATTGCTCCCTGCTCGATACTTACATCCGATGCTATACACGGATTGCTCCGTGGTTGACCCCGAATGCCCGTGCTGACCACGGATCGCTCCGCGCTCAACACTTTAGCGCTTCGCCCCGCTCACAGATCGCTCTGTGCTCGGCACTTGGCTCGCTGCACCGTGCTTGGATTGCTCCCTGCCCGGCACCTTGTTCCCTCGTGCTGGATTCGGATTGCTCCGCTTCCCGCACTCTACGGTCCGTTCCAAATCCGGATTGCTCCGGGCTCTTCCCTTCCCGTTTCGCACCGGTCACGAATTACTTCGTGCTCGACACTTGGCTGTCCGCCGTGCGCTCAGATCGCTCCTTGCGCTCTGCTTCCAGCCCTGCGCTGTCCGCCGATCACTCGGCTTTCAGCACTTAGCGCTTCGCACCGTTCACGAATTACTTCGTGCTCGACACTTGGCCTTCCGTCCAGAGTCCGGAGCGCTCCGTCCTCCAATGACTTCCCGCCCTGCGCTGTCCTCCGATTGCTCGGTGTTCAGCACTTACCGACTCCTATCGGTGATGGATTACTCCACGCCCCGCAGTTATCGCTCGCACCGCTCACGAATTACTTCGCGCTCGACACTTGACGCTCTCATGTTTCTCACGATTTGCACCGCGAGTTACACTTAGCGCCCCGTGTTGAACTTGGATTTCTCCGCGCTCAACACAACTTAGTGCTTCCGGATGGGGCCAGTGGTAAGTCCATTCAACGCCACGTAGTGAAGCTGCTCAAACTCACCAAGCAACCCGGAATGAAAGTAACTATGCTCTTTGTTGTTTCTTCATGTCAATTGTTAATATTGTGGAAAAATGTCGATTTAAGTGGAAATCCTTTCAACCGTTTGCGCCCTAAGTTTTGTGCTCTTTTCAGACTGCCTCAAACTAGGTTCATTTGCTAATCCAACTAAGCCGCTCCGGCAACATCTTATCGCGGGTAACGCGCTGATCCAAAAACAGATAAAGTCAACCTTCCTATTGGCGCATGTAATACACAATTGAAGCCCCAAGCATCGTCAGATTGAATGCGGCGTGCCCCGCCACCGCCGTCCACAATGAGCCGCTCAACTGCCGGCATACCGTAAAAACCACTCCCGCCCCCATAAGCAGAGCCACCGAAAGCAGACCCGATACAAGGCGGAAGTGAACTCCGGATCCATCCATCCAGATAGCATGGAAGTAAAGATAAGTGAAACCGTAAGCGGCGCAGTTTACC
>JBEKZG010000343.1:0-4658 GCA_049510095.1 Occallatibacter sp. | reverse complement strand
TGTGGGCAAGATCGAGAGTTTGCGCCGCCAGGACTTGGAAGCCGCCGGGAAGCTCGGCTTCTCCGTGACAGGCTCCGGCTCAATCGACGACCCTCATATCGACGCGCACGGCACACTCGATGCTCTGGCTTTCGAGGGACAGTCCCTCGGCACACTCGTGTTTTCCGCCCACACCGCTAACCGCGCCGTGATCTATGACGCATCCACTCGACTCGGGGGCGCCGAACTCAATCTGACTGGCCAAACCGCTCTAAGCGGCGATTTTGACACGCAGACCCGAATCGAGTTTTCAAAGTTCGACATCGGCGCTTTCATCAAAATGGCCCACATCGAAAGCCTTCGCGGTGAGTCCTCCCTGGCCGGCACGGTCATCATCGAAGGCCCTCTGGCCAAGCCCGGACTGCTCCACGGAGATGCCCGTCTTCAGCAGCTTGAGGTAACCGTCGATGGGGTCCACCTGCAAAGCCAGGGTGGACTCCACGCGGCCATGGCCAACCAGCGCGTCGTTCTCGATCCCCTGCATGTAACCGGCGAGGACACTGACGTCCACGCGCAGGGCAGCCTCGATCTCAGGGACAAGCAGCAGCTTGACCTCGCCGCCAGTGGCTCCATCAATCTGATACTTGCCGAGACCCTCGACCCCGATCTTACCGCCGAGGGAATCACAACCTTTCAGGTGGAAGCGCACGGACCGTTCAAAGATCCCAACATGCAGGGCCGCGTCGATATCAAAAACGGGTCGCTTTCGTGGGAGGACATTCCCAACGGCCTCAGCCAGTTGCACGGCACGCTCGAATTCAACCAGAACCGGCTCGAGGTTAAGTCCTTGACCGCCATGAGTGGTGGTGGCCCGCTCAGCGTGACAGGGTCCCTCGCCTATCAACACGGCATCTACGCCGATCTTTCCGTAACCGGCAAGGGCATTCGCATTCGTTACCCGCAGGGTGTCAGTTCCCAGGCCGATGCAACACTCCGCTTGCAAGGCTCGCAGAACAACCTCCTCCTCAGCGGAAACGTTCTCCTCACCCGATTCACATTAAGTCCCGACCTCGACATAGCGGCACTGGCCGCGCAGGCCAGCGTCGTGCAAAACGTCGCTCCGCCCGATGCTCCTTCCAGCCACATTCGACTCGACGTGCATGTCATCTCCTCGCCCCAGTTGAACTTCCAGAACGCCTTTGCCAAACTCGCGGGAGACGTCGACCTGCACGTCCGCGGAACCGTTGCCTCACCCTCGGTCTTGGGTCGTATCTCCGTAACCGAGGGCACCGCCACCATCGCCGGAACCCGCTACGACCTCCAGCATGGCGACATCTACTTCACCAACCCCGTCCGCATCGAACCCGTCATCGACCTCACCGCCACCGCGCGCGTCGAGGACTACGACATCACATTGGGAATCAACGGAACCCCTGGTGGGAAGCTGGCCCTCACCTACCGCAGCGATCCGCCGCTCCCCGAGTCCGACGTTGTGGCCCTGCTCGCTCTCGGTCGCACTGGCAATCAGCAGCGCCTCTATACCGAGCAACAGGAGCAAACTGCCGCCAACCCCACCACCCAACTGTTCCTCAACGGCGCACTCAACGCCACCGTCAGCAGCCGCGTGCAAAAACTCTTCGGGGCGGGTTCCGTGAAAGTCGACCCCAACTACATCGGCGCCCTGGGCAACTCAACATCTCGGATCATCGTCGAAGAACAACTAGGACGAAGCGTCACGCTCACCTATGCCACCGATGTCGATACCACAGGCCAGCAATTAATCCAGGCCGAAATCGCCATCAATCGCCACGTTTCCCTTCTTGTTGCCCGGGATGAGTCCGGAGTCTTCTCCATGGTCGTCAAAGCCACACGCCGCTACCGCTAGATCCCTGATTGTGTCAATCTACATCAAGCCCCGTGTCTCACCATTCTTTGTGGGGCGAATAGGCGGCAAAGCACAGACCCCAAGGAACAAAATTAAACGCCTACAGGGCTGGACGGCTTCCAGCCAACCCAACCAATCGACTTCCTGACGCAGGCTCAGTGTAGACTGCTTACAAACATTGGTGTGTGGTAGCAAACTCCGATCCCCCAGGAGCACGAATGACTAGAGCGCACATCAACCGCATCGCCACAGCAGTTCCTCATCACGATGTTCATCGGGCCTTCATCGACTTTGCCACTGGCATGCTTCCCGAGGGGACGGTCCGCAATCTCTTCCGCCGCATGGCGCGCATGTCGGCCATCGAACACCGCTACTCCGTAGTGCAGCCCATCTCAACGGAAAACGGCCAATGGAAGGACGCCGAAGAGGTTTATGTGCCGGGCGATTTCCCGCCCACAGCTCGCCGCATGAAGCTCTTTGAAACCTTCGCCCCGCGCCTGGCCCGGTCCGCCCTTGACAAGCTCGCACTCACTGAAGAAGAACGCCAGAGCATCACTCATGTCATAGTCACGTCATGCACAGGGCTCTACGCCCCCGGTCTCGACTTCGAGATGGTCAGCCACCTGGGACTTAACCCCTCGGTGGAACGCACCATGATCGGATTCATGGGTTGCTATGCCGCCATCAACGCGCTCAAATCGGCCCATCACATCGTTCGCTCTGTCCCCGATGCAAAGGTTCTGCTGATGAACCTTGAACTCTGTTCGCTGCACTTCCAGGAGACGAATGAACTGGAACAGGTCCTCTCATTTCTCGTCTTTGCTGATGGCTGCGCCGCATCTCTCGTCAGTGCGGAAAAGCATGGACTCGCCATCGACAGCTTTCTCGCCGTCAGCATCCCCGAGACAAGCCATTTGATTACATGGCGCATCGGCGAACTCGGTTTCGACATGCACTTATCCGGACAGGTGCCGGGCGAGATCGGACGCGCACTCAAGGAACTGGGGAGCAATGTCATCCGTGGAAAGGATTTGAACTCGGTCGATCTCTGGGCGGTCCATCCCGGAGGCCGGTCTATCCTTGACTCGGTGGAGAAAGGCCTTCAGCTGCCTGCCAACGCACTCGCTTACTCACGTTCTGTCCTGGCGCAATACGGCAACATGTCCTCAGCCACGGTCATGTTTGTTCTGCAACAGATCATGCGCGCAGCACAGCCTGGACAACTGGGCTGCGCCATGTCCTTCGGCCCTGGTTTAACCGCTGAAACAATGCTCTTCCATACCGCATAACGACATGGACTTCAGCCGCCGCGCGCAATTAACCGAATTGATGGACGAGCCTTGTGCTCGCGATGAGTTACGCGCCTGCCTGCGCGACCTTGCCCGAACCAATCGCTGGACATTCGCCCACTGGCCCACCCAGCGCTGGCTCAATGCTCTCGCACAATCGCAGCCGCCCCTGCCGCAACCCTTGCGCATCCTCGACGTCGGCTGCGGCTACGGGGACGGACTGCGCAAGATCGAACAATGGGCAAACCAACGCGGCATTGAAGTCGAGTTAACCGGCCTCGATCTCAATCCCGACTCAACCGCAATCGCCGCCGAGGCCACCCCCGTATCAAGCCGGATTGAATGGGTCAACGGGGACATCTTTGCTTACATTCCGCCGAACCCGCCGCACTTGGTCCTCAGCGCCCTCTTCACCCACCATCTTTCCAATGACGAATTAATCCGATTCCTCAAATGGATGGAGCGGAACGCCACAATAGGTTGGTTCATCAACGATCTTTCACGCGCACCCGTTCCCTACTATTTTTTCCGCATATTCGCCAGGGTCGCCCGGTTCCATCGCTTCGTCCAACACGATGGCCCTGTCTCCATCGCACGCTCGTTCATCAATGAAGACTGGCGCGCCTTGTGCGCGGCTGCAGGCCTCCACAATCCTGAAATCGAGATCCAGAGTTACAAGCCCGCAAGGATCTGTGTAAGCCGGAGAAAACAGCAGTGAGTTCCGCGTGTGCAACTACGGGTCACCTGGTAATTGGAGGCGGTCTCGCGGGCCCCATGCTGGCCATGCGCCTGGCCTCCGCGGGACGCGAAGTAACTCTCCTTGAAAAGGAACAGTCCGCTCATCACAAAGTCTGCGGCGAGTTTCTTAGCCGTGAAGCCGTCGAGTATCTCCGCGAAGCCGGGGTCGACCCACTCACCTTGGGCGCGGCAACCATCCGCTTCATACGCTTGTCGGTAAACAAAAAAGTTGTAGACGCAGTCTTGCCCTTCACCGCCGTGTCTCTCTCGCGTTGCACTCTGGATGAGGCGCTTCTCTCTCGCGCCACCCTGGCCGGATGCAACGTACAGCGAGGTGCCTTCGTCGAATGCCTCACAAATCGCGATGGCCAATGGCACGCGCAACTCCGCGGCGGCGCTTCCTGGGCAGCGCCCACAGCCTATCTTGCCACCGGCAAACACACCCTTCGCGGATTCGAACGCGCACCCTGCGCGCAAGGCGACCTTGTAGGCTTCAAGCTCCACTGGCGTCTCGCGCCCGCCCAGACTGAATCCCTCCGCGAATACATGGAGCTGTTCCTTTTCTCCGGCGGATATGGAGGCCTTTGCCTGGTAGAGGAAGATATAGCCAACTTATGCCTCGTAGTTCGCCGCACTAACTTGCGCAAGCTTGGAGGATGGCCTCGGTTACTCGCCTCGATACTCGATCGCAACACCCAACTAAGTCATCTACTCGATGGCGCGCAGCCTATGTGGCAGCAGCCCCTGGCCATAGCATCCATCCCCTA
>JBEKZG010000342.1:0-4671 GCA_049510095.1 Occallatibacter sp. | reverse complement strand
CTTCCACCGCCTTGAAGCATTCTTCGGGCGTGAGTTGCTTCTTCAAAATGTGTGGCGGATATTGCACCTTGCCACACCCGGCGCAGGCCAGGTTGCAGCGGAAAAGAGGCTCAAGCATCAGCACCAGTGGGTACTTCTTGTTGCCCTTGAGGCGTTGCTTCCAAACGTACGTGGCAACCGTCCACACCTGGGAGATAGGAATACCCATCTTTTCGTTATCCTCCAGCGCCAATTGCGGCGCGTTCCATAGCCCGGCTGTAACTGGTCAAAGCCAGCAGCGGGAAGTATTGGCGATACAAGTTATAAGACAGGTAAAACACTCGCGGGAAGCCAGTTCCAGTGTACAGCGCCTGGCGTTGCGGTCCATCCCCCGTTCGTTCGTCCCAGCTCCCGTCGGGCAACTGCCGAGTTAGCAGCCACCGAACGCCCTTGGCAATCGAGTCCGACCGGTCGTCCCCCGCCGCAAGCAGCCCAAGCATTGCCCAGGCCGTCTGTGACGGCGTGCTCGGCCCGATCCCCCGCGTATCCGGGTCGTCGTAACTCCCGCAGGTCTCGCCCCAGCCGCCATCCGGATTCTGCACCATCCTGATCCATTCCGCCGCTGACAAAACCTCCGGCTCGTTGTGGTCGAAGCCAATGGCGTCCAATCCGCGCAGCACCAGGAAAGTTCCGTAAAGGTAATTCACTCCCCAGCGGCCAAACCAGCTTCCGTCCGCCTCCTGTTCGCTCAAGATGAACTTGATCGCCCGCTTCACGCGGTTGTCATCCTGCGTGTAGCCATAAGTCGCCAGCATCTCCAGGATTCTTCCGGTAATATCCACCGTCGGCGGATCAAGCATCGCGTTGTGATCCGCAAACGGAATGTACTGGAAGATCATCTTCGTGTTGTCTTTGTCGAAGCTTCCCCAGCCCCCGTTCTTGCACTGCATGGCAAACTCCCACGCAATCGCCCTCAGCGCCACTTCATGCTGATAGCGCTCGCGAGGATTCTCCACCTTGTTCAGTGCCAACAGCACCTGTGCCGTATCGTCGGTATCGGGATAAAACTCATTGTTGTACTCGAAATACCACCCGCCAGGCTCGGTCCTGGGCACCTTCACCGACCAATCCCCTTTGTGGCGCACTTCCTTTGACAGCATCCAGTCCGCCGCCTTCAGCATCCGCGGATCGCTCCGGTCCACACCCGCCTCACCCAGTGCGTACACCGCCTGCGCCGTATCCCACACCGGCGACACCGCCGGCTGCATCCGGAATGTCGGCTCCGGCATATCGGCCGTTGGAGCCTGCTCAATCCCCAGCTTCTCAAACTCGTCCCGCGCCCGAATCACCTGCGGATCGTCTTCCGAGTAGCCCAGGCACCGAAGCGCGACGATCGCATTCAGCATGGCCGGATAAATCGCCCCCAGGCCATCTGTCATCTCCAGCCGCTCCAGCATCCATTTCTCCGCCTTCTTCAGCGCCAGCTTGCGCAAGGGACGCAGATGGACCGCTTCGGTAAAATGCAACACTCTGTCCAGAAGGATGAAAAAATTCCTCCACGAGACGATCGACTTGCGATCCATGCGCAGCCGAAGTTTCGCGTAGGCCCGCCCGCCAACAAACAACTCGTCGATGCCAAGTTCGGAGGGAATCTTCTTGAAGGGTTTCTTGGCGTAGATAATCGCCAGCGGCACAAGAATCGACCGCGACCACGACGATATCTCGTAGATATTGAAGTAAAACCAATTCGGAAACAGGACAATCTCAGGCGGAATCGCCGGGACCGCGTCGTAGTCGTACTCGCCCAGAGCGCACAGGTACATCTTTGTAAAGGTGTTCGTCGCCACCACGCCGCCGTGCGTCAGAATCCACTCCCGGCACTTCACCAGCCGCGGATCGCCCGCGGAAATACCCATTAACTTGGCCGAGGAATAGCACTTCACGGAAAGCGAAATATTGCCCGGACCGCCAGGATAAAGGCTCCAGCTGCCATCCTCGTTCTGATAACGGAGCATCTCGTTAAGCGCTCGCTTCAACCGGCCCGGATTCCCCGACTCCAGGAGCGTGTGCACGAAGATATAGTCGGCCTCCAGCATCGAGTCCGCTTCCAGCTCGCCGCACCAATACCCGTCCGGATGTTGCTTGGAGAGAAGATAATCCCTTGAACGCTCAATTCCAGCCTGCACCTCGGCAGGGTCAGCATCCAGCCGGCCGAATCGTGGTGCTGCGGTCATCGGTGCCGCGGAAAGCGTCTTCCCTTTTTGTAAACTCATGCGGTTTAAAACGCCTCAATTCCCACACAAAAAAGTCAGCAATGACTACTAACGGCCGAATCGACTCGACACTCAAAACTCCCGATAAGTTCGAGTGAGCCAGCGCAAACAGCGGATAAAGGCTCAGGGGATCAGGTTTTTCTATTCCCTATCCCCTGATCCCTACTCCCTGCTCCCTGCTTTACCGCACCGGAACAGCCTCAGCTCCGCCCGCACCGCCAATGGCCTGGATGATCTCCGGCGGCAGCCCGAACCGGACATTCTCCGGCATTACCTCAACCTCTTCGACGCTATCAAAACCGTTTAGTTGCAAATAATTAACAACGTCCTCAACCAGCACTTCCGGTGCGGAAGCTCCGGCCGTAACCGCAACATTACTCACACCTTCCAGCCACTTGGGATCGATGGCCTGGGAGTTGTCGATCAGGTAGCCGATGGTGCCCAGGTTTCGCGAGACTTCAACCAGCCGATTCGAATTGGAACTGTTCGTCGAACCCACCACCAGCACCAGTTCCGCATTGTGCGCCACGTTCCGCACGGCCACCTGGCGGTTCTCGGTAGCGTAGCAGATATCCTGCGAGTGCGGACCGGCAATATTCGGAAACTTCTCTTTCAATGCGTGGATGATGTCCCGCGCCTCGTCGAGGCTCAGCGTGGTCTGGGTCAGGTACGCCACCCGGTTCGGGTCCGGCACAACAAGCTCCGCAACCTCCGCGACGTTCGATACCACCTGCGTCACATCCGGCGCCTCGCCCAGAGTGCCTTCGATCTCATCGTGGTCTCGATGCCCAATCAGCACCAGCGAGTAGCCCTGCTTGGCGAACTTCACCGCCTCAATGTGCACCTTGGTCACCAGCGGGCAAGTCGCGTCAATTACCTTGAGATTACGTCCCTTGCTCCGATCCCGCACCGCCGGCGAAACTCCATGTGCCGAATAAATCACGCGCTGCCCATCCGGCACATCGTCGATTTCATGAACAAAGATCGCGCCTTTCTCCGCCAGCTCATTCACAACATAGCGGTTATGCACAATCTCCCGGCGCACGTAAATCGGCGCGCCAAAGGTTTCCAGGGCGATCTTCACAATATCGATCGCGCGCACCACGCCCGCACAAAAGCCGCGCGGCTTAAGCAACAACACCCGTTTCTGGCTGGGGGAAGTCTCGGCGTGATTACCGTTCGAGATGGGTTCAAGCACAGTTGTGGTCACAGTATTCAGTATACCAATGCATACTCTGGAGGAACAGCAAAAGCGGTCCGGAACGTCAATGGAGGCATCCAACTTGAAAGACCAGGGTCGTCCCAAAACAGGCGAGGCCATTACCCATGCGAATTGTTCGTCTTCGAGTCTTTCTCGTTACGCTTTTTATCGGCGTGCTCCTGGCCCTCGGCCTGCTGGCGGCTTTTGCCCGTGTTGCGCGGGCCGGCCTCTGGACCCGGTTCGCCAATTTCGCCACCGGCCGCTCAACTTCAATCGACGTGTCCTCCCCAACCGTGGTCGAGAAGATTCGACAATTATCCCGCTTGGAAACGGTCGTCTATTCACTCGACAAAATCGTGGAAGGTGAACACAAAAGCCCTTACCTCCCCGACTTCCTGGTGGGCGAAAAACTCATTCTTGTCGCTCATGGAGAAGTCATTGCCGGCGTCGATCTCGCACAGCTCAAACCTGGTGATGTCTCGGTCAATGGCGACGCCGTCCAGGTTCGGCTGCCCGCTGCGCAAATCTTCACCACGCGCATCGATAATAGCCGCACCAAGGTCTACTCCAGGGACACGGGCATTCTCGTCAACCCCGATCCCAATCTCGAGTCCCAGGTGCGCTGGACCGCGGAACAACAGGTTACCCAAGCCGCGCTCGACGACGGCATTCTCGCAAAGGCCAAGCAGAATGCCCGCACCAGCGTCACCGCTCTGCTCGACGGGCTAGGATTTCATAAAGTCGAGGTCGAGTAAAAGAGTTCATCCAGTGTCTTTGCTGACCCGCGGGGGGATGAAACATCAGAGCGTCAAAAATGTTCCGTGCCCCATCCATCGAGCGTTTTTTTGCTCGTCAGCATCCCTGTCAGCAACCAGGATGTCTCGCTGAAGTTCTACACCGAACAGATGGGATTCAAGGTAGCAACCGATCAGCCTATGGGCCCCGGCCAGCGCTGGATCGAGCTCCTCATTCCCGGCTCCGACGTAGCCCTCGCCCTCTTCACGCCCCCAGGCCACGACACCCGCATCGGCGGCTTCCAGCCCATGACCTTTTGGTGCGACGACGTCTTCTCGACCGCAGCCCTGCTCAAGTCCAAAGGCGTGGAACTCGCCGAAGAGCCGAAGAAACAAATCTGGGGAACCATGGCCAAGTTCAAAGATCCCGACGGCAACGAATTCGTCTTCTCCGGCCGGTGAGCCAAGAAATATCAACTTCCGG
>JBEKZG010000341.1:0-4677 GCA_049510095.1 Occallatibacter sp. | reverse complement strand
CCGCCCGGACGGCTTTCAACGGCGATGGTGCCGGCGTGGTCGGCGATGACGGATTGGACGATGGCGAGGCCGAGGCCTGTACCGTGCTGCTTGGTGGTGTAGTAAGGGGTGAAGAGACGCTGGCACTCTTCGGGCGTGAGGCCTGCGCCGGTGTCGGAGACCGTGATTTCAATGTGGCTGACGATCGGTTTGGCGGAGAGCATAAGCGATCCGCCTTCGGGCATTGCGTCGATGGCGTTGAGTACGAGATTCGAGAGCGCGCGATGAATCAGTTCGGGATCGACGTGGAGTGGCATGGGTTCGATGGAACAGTTCACTTCGAAGTGGATTTTGCCTTGTTCCGAGTCGGCCATCGCGCCGGCCGATTCGTAGAGCGAGCGGACGCGCTCGATGACTTCCTTGGCGTCGATATGCTCGAGTTCGGGTTTGGGCATTTTGCTGAAGTCGCTGAAGCGGCCAATGATGGCTTTCAGGTTGGCGATCTCCATGCCGAGGGTCTGCGTGCTTTCGCGAAAGACTTCGTCGAATTCGGCGGGAGGCAGGTCACGGGCGCGGACGAGGTTTTCAACGGTGAGCTGGAGAGGGAATAGCGGATTCTTCAATTCGTGGGCTAGGCGGCGGGCCAGTTCGCGCCATGCGGCGACTCGCTCTGTTTGAACGAGGCGCTCGCGCTGGCTAACGAGCTGGGCGGTCATGTGATTGAAGGCGTGCGCGAGCAGGCCGACTTCGTCATTTCTTGCAGATGGGCTCCGTTCGGGGACGTGCGTTTCCCAGTTGCCCGCGGCGACTTGCTCCGCGGCGCGGGCCAGTTGCTCAATGGGACGCGAGACCTTGGCAGCGATCCAGAGGCTGCAGATAATGGCGAAGAGGATGCCGCCGGCAGCGACCCCGTATGCAATAGCCCGGATGTGCTGCTGCGCCTCGACCATGCCGCTGCGCGAGATGGAGACGGTGAGCACCGCCAGCACATCACCCTTGTCGGACCTGAGGGGAATCGCCGTGGCACTGACCGAGTCTTCGCGGTGGTTGGTCAGGTAGAGGATCGAACTGGTGTCCTGGCCTGAGTCGAGTGCCTTCACTATTAATTCCTGATAGCGAATGGCGTACGGTACCTCGCCGGAGGCGCTAATGAGACGCTTGGGATCGAATCTGGAGGAGGCCGGGCTCACATCGAACTGCTGGGCTGCCGCGGGAGCTTGGTCGGCATCCCGATAGAGGGCGATCTGCATGCCGGGCGCGACTGGGAGATCGGTGAGAAAGCTTTGGTCGAGGCGCATGCCTGCTACGAGATGAACGGCAGGCTCGGCGCCGCGAATGGAGCGCACCGCGAAGAGGCCGAGGGCGGAGGTTCCGTCGGGAAGGTCTTCACGCTTCAGAAAGGTGGGCGCGGATTCAGCGACGGCAGGCTCGGAGTAGCCAAAGCGCGCCGGCCATTGGGCGGAACTGACGACATTGCCATCGGGACCGACTATTTCAAGGAAGTCGAGTTGCGCATCCTGCGCAAGGGTTTGCGCCTGGGTCAAATACGGTGACGGGTCGCCGGATTGGACAAGCTCGAAGGCCATGGCGCGGACGCGTTCGCTGGCGGCGATGTGGTCGACGGCGGCGGCGACTTCAGCGGAGCGGTGTTGGAACTCGCGCTGGAATTGGCTGACGAAGAGCGCGGTCTCCTGCTGGTCGCGCTGCTCGAAGACCTGGCGGATGCGGACGAGAACGGTCCATGCGACGGCAGCCACGGCGGCGGCGACGGTGAGCGAGAAGAGCAGGAGCAGCTTCTGGCGGAGGTTCATGACGCGTCTTTCATTGTGCGTCCTCAAGCGATACATCCGCCAGCAGCGGTGAGCCATCGGCGCTGAGACGAAGGCCGCGGACACGGCCGCTGATGGCGTAGGCGCGCGGCAGATAAAGCAAGGGAATCAGGGTGTGGGTTTGGAGGAAGTCGCGCTCCACGCGGTAAAGGCCGGTGGGTGTGTCGTCGAGGACCGGGGTTGAAACTCCGACGCTGCGAAAGATGGATTCGAGCGCTGGCTGCGGCTGGCTGGTGACGAGGGGGAGCCTGAGCAGGGCCATGTCCTTGTGCAGGGCAGTGGACGCATTGGCGACCTGGACATTGAAACCGGCCTCGTGGAGATTGAGGGCCAGACGCTGCGCGGCCAACTGCATGGTTGGGTTGTTATCGGCGGCCAGCGTGAGCGAGGGAGTGTTTAGGCCGCCACGCACTTCATGCGCTTTGTTTAGGTCGCGGTCGGTGGGAAAGAGAAATGCGTAGCCGGAGAGCGCGCTGGGCAACAGGCTGGCAGTGACTTCGCCCTGTTTTTGAAAGATGACATTGGAGAGGGCGCTGCGATCGACGGCAAACGCAACGGCCGCACGGAGGCTGGGGCTAGCCAGAACACTGGAGTCCGCGACCGCGAGGGCAAGGAGCGTGACGGGCGGCGAGGCGATGACAGTGAGGTGCTGCTGTTGAGCCAGGCGAAGCTGTTCGGCTGGGACTTCAACGAGGTCGGCATGGCCGACGGAAAGATCGAGCCATTGGTCACGGATGGATTTATTTGTGAGGACTTCGACTTTATCGACAAAAGGCCGGCCGCCCCAGTAGTTGGGGTTGGCGGCGAGGGTCTTTGGGAAAGCCGGATCGGTGAACTGAAATGGGCCAGTACCGATGCAGCAAGCGGGCTCCTTGCCATCGCCCGCATCGGTGAGACGTATCAGGAATTGACTCCCGGCCAGCAATGAAGGCAGGTTCGGCATCGGCGAGTCGCTGGTGAAAACAACGGAGTCGCCTACGGCATGAACTGCTGTCCAAGGGCAGTTCGCGCGGCATGGCGCTTCCAACGAAGAGACCACTGAGGCTGGGGTCAGGAGCCAGCCGTTCGAAAATTGAACTCCAGGACGCAGCCAGAACTGCCACCGATGGTCGTTGTTCTCAGACGCCCACCGCACAGCCAGTGCGGGCTGCGGGTTTCCGTCGGCTCCGATTTGGGTTAGCCCATCCATTAACAGGCTCCAGATCAGGCCATTGGAGGATTCGAAGCCGTCACCCTGAACTTCGACGCGCAGCGTGCCTCCGTAGTGAGGGCGGGTGCGCGCGGCGGCCGGGAAAGCCAGCAATGCGACGAGACAGCTAATTGCAAGATGCCTTAACACGGTCCACCTCATATTGATCCGCGCGGTCCGCGCCGGCTTGTTTGCGGACCACTGCCAAAACGCTCTTGCTGTCGGGATCGGTCCAAAGTGCGGTCACAGTGCCGTCCATGGTGAGCGGAGGGCTGGCTGGAATGGCTTCAAGCGCCGGCAGCTCGTAGGCTCGAAGGCTATCTGTGAGCGCCTCACCGGAACTGGAGGCGATGATTTGCGTGCCTGCGCCACAGCCGGTGTGGAGGGCCGCGAAGTCACTGCCCCAGTCGCGCGTACCGGTAATGGTTTTGAGAGCGCCGTTCTCCATTAGCTGAAATTTGCCATCGATACCGTTGATGAGCAGCGCTGTTCCATTGGCACGTGGAAACGGAACGGCCGTATAAAAGGGAGGTAAGTCGAGGGCTGTCCCCGGTGTGACGACGCCCGTGAAATGATTGCGCGTCGTGTTGTAAAAGGCCTTCATGGCAGTTGAGTTGCTGGCCGCGCTGGACTGAATGATGGGCCAGGGATCGTCAGTGTCGTGGCAGTGAATGACCCAGTCCGAGGTGGGCGGTGGCTGATAATTGCCGGCGCACGCCGATCCTGGGGCGTAAGCGGCGAAGCCACCGGCGTCTGGTGAAGGATAGAATACGGCGCGCGGATCGCGTGTCAACGGCCGCACTTGGCCTATTCCGAAGCGTTTCTGTTCGTGCCAGGCGTCCGATGCGTGCGCGAATATCACGATCTCTTCGGGTTCGACGGCGACCATGCCGTTGGGAGATTCGAGTACGGCAAGGATGGTGTCTCCGGTGGTGAGGATGGTCTGTTTGCGCAGCATAAGTCCGGTGACGGATTGGGACTGCCGATCTGCGCCGGGTTCCACGCGGACCATGGCCACACGGGTCTCATCGCCTTCGACGATCTCAGCGACCCAAAGGCGTTCGCGGGCATTCTCACTCAACGCGACGCGGATGGCGTTGGCGCTCTCCGTGCCGGACGCGAGAACGCCGTGGGACTTCAAATCCTGAGTAAGCTGACGGCGGATGGAGGGGATCTGGTCCGTGGGGATGCTGGAGAGATTGCGGATGGTGAGGTGCGCCTGGCCGGGACCGAGAATCGCGGCGACCTGCTCGGCCAGGTCGGCGGCGGGCTGTTCCCATGGGCTGGGAGCGGGGATTGGAACTTGCGCCGACAGGTTCGTCAGGCTGCCGATGACTAACGCGATGAGACAGGCCAGCTTCATTGGATTCGAGTTTCTTTCGATGTTGCGTTTGGGCGGATTATACCGGTTGGCGGTGCTTGATTCGTACAGTGCGATGAGCGAGGCCGAGTGGGAAGCGATGCGCCTCTCGCTTCCCGTTGGGCTATCAGTGAACTCACGTGGAAACTCACTGCTCACTTCACGCTCGTTTGCGCGAGTTGATGCGCCGGCCTTCTTGACGGCGGGAACCCGCGCAGTGGATCGTTGCGCACAATTCTTCCCACCTCCTCCCACCCATCTAATTCGTCGATGAGGTAGCGCGGAGGTACTGCAAAGACGTATTTCTTATTCCGTCCGAG
>JBEKZG010000340.1:0-4683 GCA_049510095.1 Occallatibacter sp. | reverse complement strand
CAACACCCCCGGCACTCAGGGCAACTACGAGACTGACCCCGATTACATCCAGCACCATCAGCCCTTCCAGTACTACAAGACCACGCAGAACCTGAAGCACCTGCGCCCCAGCTCGGAACTGGCCATCGGCTACACCAACGAGCCGGGAACCACCACCCCCGACCCCGCCAACCACCAGTACGACACCAGCGACTTCTTCACCGCTCTGTCGCTCAACAACCTGCCCGCCGTCTCCTTCCTCAAGGCTCCGGGTTATCAGGATGGCCATCCCGGCTACTCTGACCCCATCGATGAGCAGCGCTTCATTGTGCAGGTTGTCAACGCCGTCATGGCCAGTCCGGAATGGACGTCCACGGCCATCATCATCACCTACGACGATTCCGACGGCTGGTACGACCACCAGATGCCGCCCATCGTCAACCCCTCCTCTTCCCCGCTCGTCGATGCGCTAGGTGGCACCGGCGTCTGCACCGGCGTAACCGGCGCAACTTCCCAGCAGGGCATCACCACCCTCACCACCCCGCTCCTTGGCACCGCCGGCGCGCCCGTTCAGGGCCGTTGCGGATACGGCACGCGCATCCCCTTTGTCGTCATCTCCCCGTACGCCAAGGTCAACTACGTTGACCACACCCTCCTCGATCAGAGCTCCGTCATTCGCTTCATTGAGGACAACTGGCTCGGCGGCGAGAGAATCCAGCCCGGCGGATCCTACGACACCATCGCCGGCTCCATCGAGAACATGTTCACCTTCGCTGCCACCAACCCTGACGTAATCGCAAAGGACAGGCAGCTTCTGCTTGACCCGGTTACCGGCAGAAAGCCCGGCCAGTAACCCCAGCTTGCCCCTGGGCAATCAGGTAATCTGAAACAGCACCGGGCTTCCGCCAATCGCCCTCCGCAATCAACCGCGGTCAGCCATAGGCGGAAGCCCAAAAACTTCACGGGCATTGAAACAGTGCTGAAAAGGCTATTCGTGTGGTATGCCGGGGATTCATCCCCGGCATAAAGCCCATCAAATGAATATGGGCATTAGTGTCTGTGTGAGAACTCACCCTTGCGCTAACTTGCTAACTCGCTATGCCGCGAAGCGGCGCGAACTTGCCGCTCTTGATTCAACAGGAGCTTCTCTTCACTTTTTCACTAACTCATAGTCTCAACGGAATCGACAATCTCTTGAACACCACACGTAGAAAACTCCTAATCGAGGCCGCCCGCTGCGCCGCCGCACTATCCGCATCCCAAATCGGCATCCTCAAGGCCTCCGCCCAACAGCCCGCCCCCCCTCATTACCATCCCATGCCCGGCATGGCCCACCCCTCCACGCCAATCCCGGTTCACCGCCCCCTCCGTGTAGACCGCCTCGAGAAATTCGTCGATCCCCTCCCCATCCCGCCCCTAGCCCGCCCGATCCGTCTGCATGCGGGTGCCCAGGAGCCTGCCCTGAGCCTGTCGAAGGGGCCGGCCTTTCGCACCTGGGAGTCGAATTACAACTCACTCCCCTTCTACCGCTTCACCATGCGCCAGGTCCCCACCAAAATCCATCGCGACGTCCCGTCCACCCCCATGTGGAGTTACGGCGAAACCGTACCCGGTCCCACCATCGAAGCGCGCACCGGCCATCCCATCCATATCGAGTGGGTCAACGCCCTTCCCGACAAACATTTCCTGCCCATCGACCACACCCTCCACGGCGCAGCCGCCGATCAGCCTGAAGTTCGCACCGCCGTCCACGTCCACGGCGCCAAAGTCCCGCCTCAGTACGACGGCTTCCCTGAAAACTGGCAAACACCGGGTCAGACGTATCAGGCCGTCTACCCCCTCAACCAGGACGCCGCCACTCTCTGGTATCACGACCACGCCATGGGCATCGAGCGCCTCAACCAGTACGCCGGCCTGTACGGCTTCTTCCTCATCCGCGACGAAACCGAAGACAAGCTCGCCCTTCCCAGCGGCAAATACGAAATCCCTCTCGCCTTCGCCGATCGCCTCTTCTCTGAGGACGGTTCCCTCTACTACCCCGACTCCGGCGACCCCGACGCCCCCTGGATTCCCGAGATCTACGGCGACTGCATGATGGTCAACGGCAAGCTCACTCCGTATCTCGAAGTCGAACCGCGCCCCTATCGCTTCCGCATCCTCAACGCGGCAAACTCCCGCACCTTTATCTTTTCCCTCTCCAACGGCCAGCACTATTACCAGATCGGCACCGACCAGGGCCTATTAGCCGCGCCCGCGGAACTCAACCAGGTAGCCCTCTCCCCCGGCGAGCGCGCCGACATAATAATCGACTTCAGCCAAGCCCGCGGCCAGCAAATCACCATGAACAACCAATCCTGGGAGCTAATGCAATTCCGCGTGTCCGATGCGCAGTCCTCAGCCCCCAAGTCCCTAGTCCCTAGTCCCTACGTCCCTGCGTCCCTCCGCTCCATCCAGCCAATCCCCGAATCCGCCTCCGTAAAAACCCGCCTGATGATCCTCCGCGAATACATGTCCCGCGAACCCCGCCGCATGTTGATGCTCCTCAACGGAACCCGCTGGCACGAACCCGTCACCGAGCGACCCGAACTCGACTCAGTCGAAATCTGGAGCCTCGCCAACACCACCAGCGACATCCATCCAATCCATCTTCACCTGGTCCGCTTTCAGGTCCTCGACCGCCAGAGCTTCAACGCCGACGAATACCTTTTATCCGGCAAGCTCAACTACGTCGGCGTCCCCTCCCCGCCCCCGCCCGGCGACCGCGGCTGGAAAGACACCGTCCAGACCTACCCCGAAACCGTAACCCGCATCATCGTTCGCTTCGAAGGCTACACCGGCCGCTACCTCTGGCACTGCCATTTACTCGAGCACGCCGCCAACGAAATGATGCGCCCCTTCGAAGTTGTGCCAAAATCGCAGCCCGCGCGCTGAGTTATTTCTTTTCCGAAGTCTGTCCGGCTTTCTCGCCCAGCGCCTTATCCCACTGCTCGCGTTCCTGCGCTCTCTGGCTCTCTTCCGTGTGCATCGCGCCCACAAAGGAGTGCATTACGTCATCCAAAGTCCGTCCGCGGGCCAGCGTGCAGTCTTCAAACAAGTCTGTCTTGGGGTTCGTTTCAATCTCAGGCGCAATACACGTCAGCAGCAATCCCTTCTCGTCATTCACAAAGAAGACGTGACTCCTGTGAGCGGGCGAAGCGGAAGAATCGACGGCGGCACTCTTCAATACTTTCGCGTCCGGACCCACCGTCTTCCTGCTTCCGGTTGAAGGTGAAGCCGCACTGGGCGCGCCCAGTGCGTACGTGTCTGCGTTGCCTGAAGCGAGGCACGCCGCGAGAATCATGGACGCCGCAATGCTATTCATTGCTTACCCCCGACCCTGGACCAGGATTTGGATTGTTTTTGCGATTATTCCCGGTCCCCCGGATTCGCGCACTACCACTTAAGTCACATAGGCGGAAAGCTCATTTCGGACAGGACTTGTAATAATTCTCCACCAGCGAAGCCAGCGGCCGCGGCGTCCATCCTACTGCGGACGCAATCCTGGGTCCGGGTTTCCCAGCTGTCTCCGTCCCGTAGGCCGGGGCGAAAGAGGCCGTTTCTATAGTCTTCCTTAAGCGTTGCCGGCTCACGGTGGATAAGCTTCGCGCGCCCTTTAACTAACCTGCAGCGCCGATTTCCGTTCGTCGCGAACAGAATGAAAGGGAAGAAAAACAGAGAATACCGATCCGCTCTTACCCGGCCGTTGGCTGCTTCTCAGCCGGATCGAACCATGATGCTTTTCGATAATGTCCTTGCTGATCCATAGGCCCAGGCCCGTGCCGCTCATGCCCTTCGTGGTAAAAAATGGTTCGAAAATCCTTTTCTGAATATCGCCCGGCACACCCGTGCCGGTATCGGCGAAGGTGAGAGTCCACCCTGGTTCAGCGGTAGTCCAGTTGGTCGCCGCCCGGCTGCGAATAGAGAGCCGGCCTCCGCGCGGCATCGCATCCAACGCATTGCCCACAAGGTTATTCAACACCTGGCGAATCTCGCCTTCAAAGCAAACCAGCGGCTGATTCACTCGCTCTCGTCTCTCCACTTGGATATTCGAGTTCAGAAGACGGCCCTGGTAAAGAGTTAGAACGCTGTCGATCAGCGCGCCGCATTGGATAGCCTGGGGCCGCGTTGACTGCCGGTAGAAGCGCAGCGTCTGATTGGCGATGAGCGAGATCCGGCGAAGTTCGCGGTCGGCAATTTCAAGGTGGCCGTGAATCTCCGCCACATCGTGTGAATAGCGGGCAAGATACAGCAGGTTGGTGACGGACTCCAGTGGATTGTTGATTTCGTGCGCAATCGAACTCGCCAGACGGCCGACCGCGGCGATCTTTTCGCTTTGAATCAGTGCCTGTTCCGCGCGCTTTTGCGCTGTGATTTCAAGCGAAGCGGCCGTGATCGCCTGCACCGTTCCATCTTCTCCATAGACCGGATAATAGTTGACGGTCCAGCTCCGGTGCGTGTCTGGTTGCGCCGGCAACACACCTTCGAGAAGCGCATTCTGGATCGGCCGCCCTTCCGCAACCTGCTGGAACATTTCGTTCAGTCCTTCGATTGGCGCAATCTCGGTCAGTGTCTTGCCAAGAATCTCGTTCGCGGGCAGGCCTACTATTTGCGCCTGTGTATCGTTGAGACGCAGATAGCGGAATTCGATGGGATCAAAAAGGGCAA
>JBEKZG010000034.1:0-13395 GCA_049510095.1 Occallatibacter sp. | reverse complement strand
CACAACGGTGTTGGGCGCGGGTTTCTTTGGGGGTCCCTTCTTGGGATGACTGGCTTCATAGGCAAGATTCTCAGCGTACTCCCGCTTCTCCTTGATGTTCCGCAGCAGATTTCCCTGCTCGGCAATCGAAGGAAAATCCGGCACAAAGCTCCATGAAGTTGCGTCTACATAGTTGCCCCTGGTGCAGGGCATAACTCCGTGTGCGCCGATCGACGCTATCTGCCCATCCGGCCCAGTCTCGAGATCGAAAACATCCTTGTCCTTCTCGCGGTCAGCTTCCTGATCGCGCTCTGCTTTCTGCGCGTCCATTTGCGCGAGAACGTGTTCTGCTTCCATCCCGTTTTCTGGCGTCCCTTCTTCTGCTCTCTCGTTAGGGCGGACCAAAGGAGCAACGGCTTCCGCTCTCCCCTTGTCGTATCGCAGCACGATCGCTTTGGAGCACAATTCGAAGCCCTGAACATCCTTGAGCTGAATTGCAACTGAGAGAGGGCGCGGCGGATTGCCCGCCGTTAATGAGAACCCTGCGTTATAGTCCTTGTCGCTGGGTCCCAGGGTCAGTTGGTATTTCAGATTCTTGTCCCACTTGACGAAGAGGCGGCCTCGCAGCCCCGTCGCATCTGAAGTCACCGGACCAAGATCGTACCGCCCGCTCGGGTTTTCCTGATACCAGGAAAGCGCTGCAATGGTCACGCCAGCCAGAACTCCTATTAAGACGCTCAAGATCGCATAGCGGCCGGTTGGGTTCTGCAGGAGCCTATTGATGAGCAACTTCCACTCCGCACCAAATTCACTCGCGTCACCCGCCTTTGCAGCCTTGACGAATTCCCGATTTCTGTCCGGTTTTCCGCCAACTGGATGAACATGGCTGGGATTCGCGACTTCCTCCGCCGGAGAATCAGGCTTCCCTTCTACAGCCTTTGGTGTCTCTGTCGCCCCCGAGAAGAGTTCTGTCTGGTCTTCATGGCGTATTTTTTCATGCCACCGTTCACCTTCCAGCTCTTCTTCGCTAGGTTCATCTGGCTCGAACATACTTACGCACCTCTTCGGGTCGCTGAATAGAGATTTCCTGAGGCTGAAACTTCATTAGGCCATTCAGAATCCAGCACCAAAACAAGCGCCGTTACGGCAACAGCCCTTTGGAGAACGAATCTACCATTCCCCCTTATCGACTGAATACAATCAAATCGCCTGCATCCCCACGGTTCCGGCGGAGAATACGGTTACCGGCTCAGTTTTGCATGTGCCATCACCGCTCCACCGTGCGTCAAAGTGCAGGCCGCGCTCTCGTTGCACGCGTAGTGGATCGACACGGGCAGGTCATACGCCTGAATCGCATGGGCATCCGCGCCTGCCTTGTCGATGGAAAAAACCTTGCCGCCTCTTGTTTCGATGTTCCCCGTTGAGGCGTCATACCCCACGATCGAATCGTCCCCGGCAATTGAGAATGTCCCCGGCCCGGCTGCGGCTTTGTTTGGCTTTCGCTGATGAGCGCCAGATTCTTGGCCGGGTGCCCCTGGCGTGTTCGCCTCGCCCCCCGTGTCGTCTTTCACACCAGCCTTCGTCTGCTGATTCGCCCACGCGTCCTGCTCTTCGGGTGTAGGGAAGTCGGGCAGGAAACTCCAATAACCCATCCCCTGGTACGCATTCTGGGGGCACGGAATCTCTCCCTGTGAACTGATTGACCCCACTCGTCCATTCGAGTCTTTGTTGATCTGAAAAATGCCTTTGTCGTGTTCCCGCTCCGTCTCTGTCGCAGCCTGCCGATCGAGTTCGGTCTGCTGTTCGTTCTCAACTGGCGCGGCAGCCTTTGCCCCATGCTGTTTCCCAGTGGAGGCTTGGTCAATCGCCGCCGCTTGTCTCGGGTCGAATCTCAACAGAATTTCCTTGCTGCACAGCACAATGCCGTCGGCGCCCTTGATCTGAACCGTGAATGAAGCCGGACGTGGCGGATTGCTCACAGTCGACTCGAATCCTGCCTGGCGCGCCGGATCGTCGGGCTCAACCACGAAGTTGTATACAAGACCCTCATTCCATTTTGTGGTGAGGTGTCCCTTGAGCCCCGCTGCTTTGGAGTCCACCGTTCCTAAGTCTCTCGTTTCCTTCAGTTGGCTCGACTGCCCCGATATTGCATCCTCGCTGGAAACGGAGCTCTTTTGGATCATCATGAAGACTGCGACGGAAATCACAATCAAAATGACGAAGGACAGAGATCCTATGAGGATGTAGAATCCCGTTTTCGATCGGGCCTTCGGAGGTTCGGGAGTTGGAGTAGGTGGCGTTGCGACGGGTTCCGCCAGGATGTCCACGACAGGCTCCGCCAAGGGTTCCGCGACAGGCTGCGCCAAGGGTTCTGCGACGGTCTCTGCCACGGGTTCCGCGACGGGCTCTGCCAAGGGGGCGGCGAAGGGCTCCGTGGCAGGTTCATCTGCCTCCACCTTTTTGGGTCCCGCTTCGGATTGTGGCTCCTCGCCGGCCGCCTCCACGACGGGTTCAGCGTCATGGTTCGCCTCCGCTTCTGTGGAAAAGGAATCGGGTGGGCGCGGTACGGGTACTGTAGTCAAAAGGAAGGAGTAGGCCGCCAGATCCTCAGATGGAAGAGCATCGGGCTCGTGAACCTCCGAATCCGTGCTCGCTTCACCGTGATGGCCAGACTTCGTCCCGACCGGCTCAGCGTCATGGCTCGCTCCGGCGGCGGTTGAAGTGGAATCGGCTTCTGCTGAACCGAAATCGGGTGGCTGCGTCACGGCCGCGGGGGTCAGATAATACTGAAAAAGCGGATCCTCGGCCGGATGGTCGGGAGACTCCCGGCTCTCTGTCCCGGAGATTGGTTCATCCGCGTGAAGCGGCGCTATGTCAGAGGGGACGGCATCGCTCGAGTGAGTTTCCGCTTCTGGGGTCAGATCGAAGTGATAGACAGGCCTCTGGTATTCCGTCGGAACGGCATCGTGTCCGTGAAGTTCTTTCCCGGAGGCTACTTCATCGTGAGAGCCAGCGTCTGCTCCTCCGCCAGGAGTCCCCGGCTGGCTGCCATCCGGTAACTCGTCATTGGGTTTGTGTTGGTCCGTATCTGCCATCCGGCAATACCCCTTTCCCCGGTGTTCGTAATCTCGATTCTTCGGCTCAATGAAATTGAACCACGCCGCACCGCTCCTGAACACATGAATATGTTGCCGCGGGGCAGTCAGTAACCTTTCCTGACATACGCCGCTTGCCAAAGAGCCGCATGGAAGTATCCATATTCTACGCTGTTTTCGAGCGCCGGCGCATCAGATGTATGCAGGCCTAAGAGCCTCCACCCCCGGCCTCAAGCACGTCCCTGAGCGAAAAACTGGTTTCCAGCCTCGTCACGCCCGGGAGACGGGAGAGTTCGTTCAGGTGAAGGCGCCCGTAGTCGTCGATATCTGCCACCCGCACTACCAGTATGTAGTCGTACTGGCCGGCCATCGGATGGCAGCTCACCATTTCCCTCGACCGCCGTACCGCCGCCTCGAAGGCCGCCAGCACGGGGGCTGACTGACGCTCAAGCGTTATCCGGATGAAGACCGTCATGCGCTTGCCCAGAAACCGGTCGTCGATCAGCGCACGATAGCCTAGTATAGCCCCGGCTGTCTCAAGCGCCAGGATCCGCCGCGAGGCCGCCGATGCCGACAACCCCACCGACTCGCCCACCTCGTAGTTGGTAGCTCTGCCGTTGCGCTCCAGAAATCGCAGAATTGCCGCGTCCAGATTGTCCAGCGCGTCCGCCCTCTCTTCGCGCGGATCGCCAAACTGGTGTTCCGCGCCAGATTTATGCACAACCTGCGGATCTTTGTCGCGTTTCGTTCTTATTCTGTCTTTTTACCACGAACTTTGCACACATTGAGAGCCGATCGACTCGTACCATGATTAGCAGTGTTAACAGCCTGTGGCGGAAGTCCTGTTTTGAAAGGGCACAACTTAAGTCGTGCCGCAAACGGTTGATAAGAAATGATGGGCTTTAGCCCCCGAGGGATGGTTTTCGGCCCTTTCGACTTTCACCACAGGCTGGTAATCGCGTAGATATTCGGCGCCGCCTCCATCAAAATGTCCGGCCCGTTTCGCAGAGCATCCAATTCATTCAGGAGCAAACAATGATCGTCGGTGTCCCCAAAGAAGTTAAGGATCAGGAGTCCCGCGTGGGAATTACACCGGCCGGTGTAAAGGCGCTCGCTGAGGCCGGCCACACCGTGCTGGTCGAAACCCAGGCCGGCGTCCAATCCAGTTTTCCTGACGACGAGTACCAGAATGCCGGTGCGGAGATCGTTGGCGAGGCCGGCTATGTCTGGGGCAAGTCCGACATGGTGGTCAAGGTCAAGGAACCCGTCGAGCTGGAGTATGTCTTCTTTCGCGAGGGGCTGGTGCTCTTCACCTATCTCCATCTCGCACCCATTCGCGGTCTGACTGACAAACTGCTTGAATCAAAAGTCATCGGTATCGCGTACGAGACTGTGCGCGATCGCCAGAATACGCTGCCCTTGCTTACACCCATGAGCGAAGTAGCAGGCCGGATGAGCGTCCAGGTGGGCGCGGCATATCTGGAAAAGGAACGCGGTGGGCGGGGCATTCTGCTCGGTGGCGTGCCCGGCGTGCCCCCGGCCCAGGTCTGCATCGTCGGAGGCGGAGTAGTCGGCACCAACGCCGCAAAGGTCGCTCTCGGCTTCGGCGCCAGGGTCACATTGGTGGATGTGAATCTCAACCGCCTGCGTGAACTGGACGACATCTTCGGCGGACGGCTTTACACTCTGGCCTCAAACAGCTACAACCTGGCACACGCCACGCGCGAAGCCGATCTGGTCATCGGCGGCGTGCTCATTCCCGGCGCAACAGCGCCAAAGATCGTGACCCGCGCCATGGTTTCCCGCATGAAGAAGGGTGCCGTCATTGTGGACGTTGCTATCGATCAGGGCGGTTGCGTCGAAACCGCTAAACCCACCTCCCACTCCAACCCCAGCTACGTCGTAGACGGCGTGGTGCACTACTGCGTCACCAACATGCCGGGAGCGGTCCCGCATACGTCCACGCTCGCCTTGACCAATTCCACATTCCCCTACGTGCTGCGCATCGCCAATCTCGGCGCTCGCGAAGCGCTCAAGCAGGATGCCGGGCTGGCCGAAGGCTTAAACACCTGGCTCGGCACGCTAACCCATCGCGGCGTGGCCGAAAGCCAGCACCGTCCATGGACAGCCGCCGCAACCGTGATTGTGTAACAGCCCTCCACCGGCGAAGCCGACCCAATGGATGAAACGGCATACAACGTATTTCGCCCCGGAGGGGCCGAAGGATAATAGCCCAGGATTCCCGCATTGTCCGCCGTGGCGGACGATGCGGGAATCCTGGGTTAGCTGCCCCATTTGAACCAGGCGCCCCGTAGGGGCAGCGCGAACGCCGGCAAGTTTCTTGTTAGCGGTCGTCGGACACCGGTGCAGGCAACGGTTTCTTGTTGTCCCCAACTTCCGGGGCCTGCTAAACCGCCTCGTCTATTCCGATTCGCTCACCACGGAGAATTTGCGCGTCTTGCCATCCGGCAACAGGAACTCATACCTCAGGCGATATTCGTACGCTCCGGGCGGATTGTCCTTGTCCGGATCGTCGGTGAGAGTCTTGGCTTTGTAGTCGCCCGCGTGCAGCACGTATTCGTATTCATCGCCCGCGGCTTTGAAGCCAAAGGCCTTTCCGCCGATCAGTACATTCAGATAAAGACTCTGCGAGCAAAGTGTCCTGCCCAGGGTCAGCACGGAGCGGCACTCCATCACCAGCCGTGAAGACTGAACATGCACAGTGATCGGGTAATCCTCCGGGTGCGGCTTGCCCTAGGCCAAAGCGGGCGCCAGAATCATAATTGCAAAGAGAACTTTCTTCATCGCTTCCTCCAACCTTGTCAGCGGTAGACCCGCGCTCAAAGGGTAAAGGGTCTTTGCTCTTCTGACGGTTCCTTGCCCGGCCAGGTTAGTGGATTCTTTCGCCATGCCAAATGCCGTAACATGGTTCTGTCTTTAGGAGGATCACCATGGAGCGCCGCCAATTCCTCGCCGCATCCATCGCAACTTCAGCAGCAGCCCTGGCCGGCGAAGCAGTAGCGCAAACCCCGATACCTCCGCCTTGGGCGGGGCCGGAGCGCCAGTCTTATCAGATTCGCCGCTACACGCTGCAACAGGGTCCCCAAACAAAGCTGACGGAAACGTACTTCGCCGATGCGCTCATACCGGCTCTTACCCGCTTGGCTATGGGCCCCATTGGCGCATTCCGCCTCGACGTCGGACCGGAGACGCCCACCTACTACCTGCTGATTCCAAGCCTCCATCTCAACCTTCTGGCCCAGATCGACCTCAGGCTTGCCATGGATGAGGTCTTCCTCAAGGCGGCCGAACCGTTCTGGAACGCGACCGCCGCCACGCCGGCTTTTCAGCGCGTAGAGAGCAGCCTGCTGCAGGCCTTTCACGGCTGGCCTGCACTCACCCCTCCGGCTTCCTCCGCGACCAAGGGCAAGCGCATCTTTCAACTTCGCACCTACGAGAGCCCCAGCAACGGCGGCCACGTCCGCAAGGTCGAGATGTTCCATTCCGGCGAGTTCGAGATCTTCCTGAATGCCGGCTTCCATCCCGTCTTCTTCGGAGACACGCTCATCGGCTCGCGCATGCCCAGCCTGACCTACATGCTCAGCTTTGCCAACCAACAGGAACTCGAAGCCAAGTGGGACGTCTTCCGCAACGATCCGGCATGGAAGAAGCTATCCACCAGCCCGCGTTTCAGTTCTGATCAGCTGGTCACCAACATCACCAACCTGATCCTCAGCCCCCTCGACTGCTCCCAGATCTAACCCGCCGCGAAACGCCAAAGTTCACCGTCCCCAATTTCTTCTTCACCTCTGCGTTTCTTCACCTATTCACTTTTTCACTCGTTCGCTTCTTCCCGCGTCCACTTCTTCACTAGCAGTTCTATAATCGCCGCATGTCAACCAGCGGCGATCCACGGCGCAGGACCATTGCTCTACTAGGGGTAGGGTTTCTGGTGCTCCTCGCCTTGCTGGGCGCGCTTCAGGCTTTCAACTTCCTCAATCCTGACACCTCCGGGGAGACTCTGGCCTTTACCGGCATCATCGTGCTGGCTTTTCTGGCGCTGATGGCGTTCCTGCTATTGCTGCTCAGAAACCTCTTCAAGCTTTATGCCGACCAGAGCAGCAGCGCCCTGGGCGCGCGGCTGCGCACGCGGATGGTTTTGGGTGCGGCTTTGATTGCGCTTATCCCCGCGGCCTGCATGTTCCTGTTCAGTTTCGGTCTGATGAATCGCTCCATCGATCGCTGGTTCTCGCAGCCTACCTCCGAACTGCGCGAGGACTCCGACCGCGTGGCGCTCGAATTGGCGCAATATGTCACCAACAACGCTCGAGTTGAAGCCGAGTCCATTGCATCTTCCGGCAAACTGGATCTCGACCAGCCTTTGCTCAAGGATCGGTTGAATGCCCACCGCGCAACGCTGGCCGGCGGCTTCGCCATGGTCTATGACAAGGATTCCAAATTGCTGGCCAGCTTTCAGGCCCCGCCAGAACCCAGCCGGGCAACCCTGCTTCCCTGGTTGGATCAGGGTGAAAATCAGTCCGCGCTGCAACTCCAAGGGCCTCTGTCTGCCAATCTCGTGTCCCTGGCCCAGCGAAGAGACGAGCCGATGGTTTCCGTCGCGGGTCAGGAATACGCCCTCGGCGTAGGGACTACTGCTTCCGGCAAAGTTGTGGTTGTAGCGCTGCCTATGCCGCAGGGGCTCAGCAAAACTGTCATCCGCATCCGCTCCGGCGCCGCCGAGTACTGGCAGCTTTTCCGGGCCCGCAACCAGATCCGCACCATGCTCCTGATCTTGTTGTTGGTCATTACCGTGTTTGTATTCTTTGCCAGCGTCTGGCTCGCCCTGTTCCTGTCCAAACAGATCACCCGGCCCGTCGAGGCCCTGGCTGACGCCATGGATGAGATTGCAGCCGGCAAGTACGACCATCGTGTGGCCGTAATCGCAACAGGCGAAATGGGCGACCTGGTTCGCGCTTTCAACCACATGGCCGCCGATCTCGACACCAGCCGTCAATTGGCAGAAAGCTCATCCGCGCAACTCACCGCGGCTAACCAGGCTATCGAAGAGCGCCGCCGCGAGTTGGAGACCATCGTCGAGACCATTCCCTCCGGTGTGGTCACTCTGGACGGCGCCGGAGCCGTGCTCCAGGCCAACCGCGCCTTTGCCGCCCTCATGGGACAGCGCGAGGATCTTGGCCTGGGTGGCATGAAAATCGACGCGCTGCTGCCTGCCGACTGTGCTGAAGATCTTGCCGGCGTGATCCGGAGAGGGCAACGCATGGGCGCAGCCTCCACTGAGATCGAGTTTCACACCCGTGGACGCACCATGCATCTTGCCGTCACCAGCGCGCGGCTTGAACTCGCGCATGGCCAGTCCGGATCTGTGCTGGTGGTTGAGGACACCACCGAGTTGCTGCGCGCCCAGCGCCAGTTGGCCTGGAAGGAAGTGGCGCAGCGGGTAGCCCACGAAATCAAGAACCCCCTCACCCCCATCGCCCTCTCCGCCGAGCGCATCGGCAGGTACCTCGATCGAGGCCAAACCGACTCTTCCAATGTGATCCGCAAATGCAGCGAAGTCATCCTAGGCTGCGTGGGCACCCTGCGCACCCTTGTGGATCAGTTTTCCGCGCTAGCTCAGTTTCCCGCGCCGCAGCCCAGGGCCTGCGACATGAATAGGGTGGCCGAGGAAGCCCTCGCCATGTTTGCCGGACGCCTCGACGGCATCACCGTCAAGTGGGACCTCGAGCCGGACCTGCCCACGGTGCTGGCCGATCCGGAGGCCATCCGTCGCGCCCTGGCCAATCTCGTTGATAACGCCGCTGAAGCCATGCAGGGCAGCCTCCTCTGTGTACTCGGCATCCGTACTTCCCTCAGTGAAGATGGCGCCGCCGTCGAACTCGAAGTCTCCGACACCGGTCACGGCCTCACCGACGAAATTCGCGAGCGCCTGTTTTTGCCCTTTTACTCCACCAAGCATCGTGGCACAGGCCTCGGCCTTTCCATTGCCGCCAAGATCGTGCAGGAGCATGGCGGTTCCGTTCGCGCTGAAGCCAACAGCCCCAAAGGCGCGCGCTTTCTGGTCCGCCTCCCCCTAATGGAGTCAGTCAAAATGGAGCCCGCCAATGGTGCGTCTTCGACTCCGGTCGTCATCGAAGGCAGTGCTCCCACAGCTCTTAAGGGAATCGGCGCATGAACCACATTCTTGTGGTGGACGACGAAGCCGAAATCCGCACGTCGCTCGAGGAAATCCTGCACGAGGAAGGATACGGCGTAGCCAGCGCGGCCACGGCGGCCGAAGCTCTCGTCTTGTTGCAGGATGCGCATTATGACGTGGTCCTGCTCGACATCTGGCTCCCCGACCGCGATGGCCTTGACATCCTGGCCGACATACACGCTCTCGCCGTCGAAATGCGCCCCGAAGTGGTCATCATCAGCGGCCACGGCACCATCGAGGCTGCCGTAAAAGCCACCAAGCTCGGCGCATACGACTTTCTTGAGAAGCCGCTCTCGCTCGCTCGTACCCTCATCGTCCTCAAGAACGCGGTTGAAGCCAGGCGTCTCCGGTCTGAGAACCTCGAATTCAAGCGCCAGTTCAATCTCGGCTCCGCGCTTACCGGCGAAAGCATTCCCGTCAAAGCGCTGCGCCAGCAAATCAAGCTCATGGCGCCCACCAACGGCCGCGTCCTCATCTACGGTGAATCCGGTACCGGAAAAGAACTGATCGCCCGCGCCATCCACGCTGAAAGCCTGCGCCGCGATCACGTCTTCATCGAACTCAACTGCGCCGCCATTCCCGAAGCACACATTGAGGCTGAGCTGTTCGGTTACCGGCACGGCGCGCAGCCGGGAGGTCCCACCGAGCAGCGTGGCACTCTCGAACGCGCCGACGGCGGCACACTCTTTCTCGACGAAGTCGGCGACATGAGCCTCAAGACGCAGTCCAAAGTTCTCTCTGCCCTCGACGACCAGTTGTTTACCCCTGTAGGCGGCACGCAGCCCCTGCGCGTTGACGTACGCCTCATCGCCTCCACAAACAAGGACCTCGAAGAGGAAATTGCCAAGGGAAATTTCCGCGAAGACCTGTTCTACCGCCTCAACGTTGTCCCGTTTTTCGTGCCTCCGCTCCGTGAGCGCAAGCAGGACATCCCTCTCCTCGCCCGCGAGTTCCTGGCCGAATTTGGCCGCCAGTACGGCCGTCCGCGCATGGAGATCGGCGAAGAGGCGCTTCAGGTGCTGGCCCAGTATCACTGGCCGGGCAACGTGCGCGAGCTGAAAAATGTAATCGAGCGCGTCCTCATCCTCAATCCGCGCACTCTGCGCATCGAGCGCAAGCATCTTCCCCCGCTCACGCACAAAGCCGCAGCGCGCTCCAGCGAGGAATTCTCATCCCTCCAGCAGGCCCGCGACGCCTACGAGCGCGAATACATCCTCAAGAAGATTGAAGAAGCCCGCAACAACATAAGCCACGCCGCCGAGTTGCTGGGCCTAGAGCGCAGCCACCTCTACCGCAAAATGAAAGCCCTCGGCATCGGTGTCCGTGAATAAGCGTTCTTTCGTCTTGCATTTTGGGGCATCGATTCCACGGGTTTCACTTGCATTTGCAGTGGGATATTACTCCGATTTGGACAAGGCGGAAGCTTTCAGAAATTGTCCGCGGGTTTCCCATGTCTCGCTTCCGTGTCCTGGGACGGCAGTTGGCCTGCCCCGGAGGGGCCGGATGAAAATAGCCACGGGTGAAACCCGTGGAATCGATGCCCCCAAATGCCTCGCCGCCCTGTAGGGGCGGTATGATACCCGCTGGGAGACAACGCTCTATGTCGCATACCTATTGCTCCGCACTGTTTCATTGTGTTTTCTCGACGAAGGAGCGCCATAGCACATTCACGCCGGAATTGCAGGAGCGGCTGTGGGCTTACATGGGAGGGATTGCGCGCGAAAACGGAATGGCTGCCCTGGCGGTGGGCGGCACGGACAACCATGCGCATCTTCTTCTCTCTTTGCCTTCGACCCAGACCGTTGCCGATGCAATGCGGAGGATCAAAGGCGGGTCGTCACTATGGTTGCATGAGAGTTGCGGGTTGACAGGGTTCGAGTGGCAGAAGGGGTATGGGGCATTTAGCGTGGGGTGTTCACAGGTGGATGCCACCGTGGCCTATATCTCCGGCCAGCAGGAGCATCATCGGAAGCGCGATTTCCAAGCGGAGTTCTTGTCGATTTTGAAGCGGCATAGGATTGAATTCGATCTGCGGTATGTGTGGGGGTGAATCATGCCCGCATATGTGGGGCTGATCGCGGTATGTGTGGGGCTGAATCATACCGTCCCGCACCCAGCAAGGTCTCCGCAATTCGTCCCGGAGGGACGGATCGCAAACAGCCAGCATCCATTCTCCCGGGGAGCCAGCATCCGTTCTCCCGGATGGACGGATCGAAACAGCCAGCATTCATTCTCTCGGACAGCCAGCATCCATTCTCCCGGATGGACGGATCGCAAACAGCCAGCATCCATTCTCCCGGAGGGAGAGACGAAAATAGCCCCGGATGAAGTTCGCCGCAGCGAACGCAATCCGGGGAAAGCGCCCCAAAATATCCCCTCCGCCCCAGCGGGGCGGATCGAATAAGCGCAACAAACCATGGGTCAGTCAGGCGATCGCCCTGTCACACCGGCCCTTCAGGACGGCGAGGCATTTTGGTGCATGGTCCCCACGGGTTTCACCCGTGCCTATTTTCATCCGGCCCCTCCAGGGCAGGCCAACCGCCGTCCCAGGACAAGCGCAGCGCAGTCCTGGGCAAACTCTGAAATTAACGCTCCGACGCAATGCGCCCCGGAGGGGCGATACGAAAATAGCCCATGCATGACAAGCGCAGCGCAGTCCTGGGAACTGAACCAAAATCGCACTCGCGTCTTGTAGGGACGCTGCGAAATGCTCGCACTCTTCGCATCGAGCGCAAGCATCTCCCTCCGCTCACTCACAAAGCCGCAGCGCGCTCCAGCGATGAATTCTCATCCCTCCAGCAGGCCCGCGACGCCTACGAGCGCGAATACATCCTCAAGAAGATTGAAGAAGCCCGCAACAACATCAGCCACGCCGACGAGCTGCTAGGCCTCGAGCGCAGCCTCCTCTACCGCAAAATGAAAGCCCTCGGCATCGGCGTAAGGGAGTAGACCACCGGGCCGTTCGAGAGGCTCTGTATCAGGGCACGACTTCAGTCGTGCCGAAAAAGCCCATAGAATGTGTCGGGCTTCAGCCCCTGCCGCACTCAACCTCGCTCCCCCACTGAATAGGCCCCCTTTCACGGCGATAACCTGGGTTCAAATCCCGTCGGGGACGCCAATAGAATCAATAACCTACAGGAAATACGGCGAGGAAAAGTGAAGGTTTAGTGAAGGTCAAGCTGACCTGGACGGTCCCTTTTAGAGCAGTTTGTCAGTGGAGTCGAAAATTCACTTCATTTGTGATTCTGACTGGAACCGGCTTCCCATTGAGCATTGCTGGCTTGAATCTGTACTTGCTCACTGCTTCAATTGCCTTTTCGTCGAGGCCCATTCCCAACGACCGCGAAACCTGAATGTGTTGTGGAGTGCCGTCAGGAGCAATGATCATTGTTAAAAGAACTGTTCCCTGTAATTTGTTTCTACGGGCTTCGTCACTGTACTCGACTTCCACGTCGTTGAGGACTTGTGGCGCAGAGACACCGCCGCCTATGCGATAGATTCCGCTCCCCGCATTTCCACCAACGTCAGCCGATACACCTTGTGTGGCAGGTGCGGTTGCGTCGCTTATTCCACCACTATTTAACAGGGGCGAGCCACCTGCGCATTTGCAGTCGTAGGAAACAAGGAGGGTGGACTTTTCCCACTCTTGGGGGAGCGGGCCGAACGTGTCAACTCGCTGGGCGGCGCGCAGACAGGATTGGTCAAGCGTGGGACTGCCACTGGGATGATCTATCCGAATGTCAGTGAGCGAACCGTCTTGGCGAACGGTAAACCGAATAGAGGCGCTAGCACCCTTTGGGGTGAGGGTGTCCACTTCATACCTATTCCAGTTCGCATCCAACTTGCTGTTGATATGTTCGGAATTGTATTTGAATCTCGAACCGAAGTTGCCTTCAACTCTGGCCTGCGGCCCAGAGCAAGACACTGAATCAGTTTGTTGCGGTGCTGCACTACCTTCATTCAATCCAACATTGCTATCGGCAGCGGCCATCCTTGCGACCGTTTCCCGGTCCATTCGCAGAGCATTTTGAATTGTTATGCCTTTATACTCATGCATCTCTGGCACTACAATTGCGTTGATTCGCTCAACTGCACTTGCAATTCGCT
>JBEKZG010000339.1:0-4700 GCA_049510095.1 Occallatibacter sp. | reverse complement strand
GTGGCATCGGCCGCGAAGTCTCCCTGCTCGCCGCTGCCCGCGGTGCTCACGTAGTAGTCGCCGACCGCGACGAAGCCGCTGCGCAGCGCGTGACCGGCGAATTGAAGTCCGTTACGTCCAAAGAATTCACCGCCACCACCGCGGTCGACATCCGCAGCCGCGAAGCCATTTCCCAGGCCATCCGCGCCACCGTCGCAGCCTTCGGCGGCCTCGACATCCTCGTCAACACCGCCGCGCTCTTCCCGTCATCGCCCGACGGCGTCATCCCCGACACCCTCTGGGCCACTACCCTCGACATCAACGTCACCGCCAACTACCTCCTCGCCGACGAAGCCGCCAAACTCTTCGCCGACCAGGCCCTCGACGCCTCCATCGTTCTCACCAGCTCCGCCAACGCCGTCGTCCCCAAGCGCGGCTCCGAGGCTTACGACGTGAGCAAAGCCGCTCTCTCGCACCTGATCAAGGAGCTAGCCGTCGGCCTAGCCCCGCGCGTCCGCGTCAACGGCATCAGCCCCGCCACGGTAGTCAAGGGATCAACCATGTTCCCCCGCGACCGTGTCCGCGCCTCGCTAACCAAATACAACATCCCCTTCGACGAATCGCTTTCAGACGACGAGCTGCGCAATCTCCTCGCCGCCTTCTACGCCAAACGCACCCTCACCCATCAGCCCATCGATCCAACCGACTGCGCGGAAGCTATTCTCTATCTGGCAAGCCCCAAATCCCGCTGCACCACCGGCCACATCATCCCAGTGGACGGCGGTCTAACCGAAGCATTTTTGCGGTAAGAATTCCAACCTTGGAAAAAACTGGGTGCTCCACCCTCGCGACGTCGTTCTTTTTGCCGCTAGGGTGGGAAGCATGATACTTGGACCGGAGATTCACCAACTTCCATGCCCCAACCCGCAAGAATAGCCATCGATCTAGGCGCCGAATCCTGCCGAGTCTCCCTCCTTCGCTGGGATGGCGAAACCCCCTCCATCGAAGTCGTCCATCGCATCCCCAACGGCCCAGTCCACAGCGGTTCCTCGATGCACTGGCCACTCCAAACCATCCTCGCCGGCCTCGAAGAAGGCCTCCACAAGGCCGCGGCAGCCGCACCCGAAGGAATAGCCTCCATAGCCGTCGACAGTTGGGGCGTCGACTACGTCCGCCTCAATCCTGACTCCACCCCTCTACGCGACCCCTTCTGCTATCGCGACGAGCGCACCGTCGCCACCAAGGAAACCGCCGACAATCTCATCCCGCCCCTCGCTCTCTACCAGCGCACCGGCGTCCTGCCCCACCGCATCAACACCGTCTACCAGCTTCTCGCCGACCCCGCCGCAGGAATCGACCCCCACTCCCCGTGGGTCATGATGCCCGAATATGTCCTCCACTGGCTTGGCGCGCCGCGCATCTCCGAGTACACCCACGCCACCCACACCGGCCTCGTCGACCTCAAAACCGGCAACTGGGCTCCCGATCTCTTTCGCCTGCTCAACATCCCTCTCGACGCCGCTCCGCGCATTGTCCCACCCGGAACCATCCTCGGCCCCCTCAAAGGTCTGCTCGAGCAGCTAGAGGCCTTCCGCCACACCCAGCTCATCGCGCCCGCCTGCCACGACACCGCCTCGGCCATCGCCGGCATTCCTTTCGATCTGAATTCCACCCTCTACATCTCGTCCGGCACCTGGTCGCTCGTCGGCACCCTCACCACTGCGCCCGTCACCACGCTCCAGGCCCTTGACGCCCGCTACACCAACCTCGGCGCGGCCACTGGCGACCTCTGCTGCCACACGCTCGTCAACGGCATGTGGATCCTCAAGCAATGCATGGACGCCTGGTCCGCCGAAGGCCGCCATTGGAGCGTTGAAGAACTAATCCAAAAGGCTGCCGTACGCAGTACATCGGGCATCATTGACGTAGACGCCGAACCGCTCTTGCTCGACTCCAGCATGCCTTCCCGCATGAATCACGAACTCATCCGCGCCGGCTTCGCGCCCATCCCCGACATCGCCGGTAACGAACCTCTCTTCGCCCGCGTCATCTTCGAGAGCCTCGCAGCCCGTTACGCCTCCGCCCTCGCGAGCCTTCAGGAAATGATCGGCCGCACTCTCACTGGAATTCATATCCTCGGTGGCGCCAGCCGCAACAAGCTTCTTACCGAGCTCACACAGCAGCGCACAGGCCTGCCCGTCGAAATCGGCCATCCGGAAAGCTCTACCATCGGCAACTTCGCCATCCAGTTAGCCGCTTGGGAAGCTGGCGGCCAATCCCTTAGCCCTGCCTCCATCCGGAAATGGGCCCTCTGCCTCTGCCAATGCTAACTACCCGGCAAAGTCAATTACCTAAGTGTTCTGTCGACCCCATTCTTGTGACGAATGTCACCGCCCGCGGTTTCTCCTCACTTCTACAGTTCTCAGTGTTTAGTTCTTTGAGGTAAATTCTTCCAACCCCTCGGCTTGCGATTCACGCGAAAGTGTTATAAATCGCACCTAAGGTGTCACTTAAATTGCACCAAAGGGCTAATTATCCCTTTGGTTCGTGCCGATATAGTGACAGAACACCCCGGAGGTCGATACGGCCACCATGCTATCGATGCAAAACCTCTTCCACGAAGATATCCTCTCCGGCCCGGAGAAAAAGCCACAGACCATTGACGAAGCGGGCGTCCGCAAGGCCGTCTTGGAAGACCTCGCGCTCAAAACCCTCTACCTCACCAGTTCTCTCTCTGTTCTTGAACTCTCCGAACGGATGCGGCTCAGCTTCGAAATCGCCAACGAGCTCTTCACCCGTATGCGGGCTGAGCGGTTCTGCCAAGTCACTGGAATGGACCGCAATATTCCTCAGTTCACCATCACTTCCGAAGGCCGCAACCGGGCCGCGGAGTTGTTGTCCCACAGCCATTATGCCGGCCCCGCTCCGGTCTCTCTTGAGAGCTATGTGGACCAGGTGCGCAAGCAGAGCGTCCGTGACGTGCAGGTGCGGCCCGAACATGTCAAGAGTGCCTTTGCGCATCTTGTCGTTCCCGATGCCATGTTGCGCCAGTTCGGCACGGCCCTCAACTCCGGCTCCGCGATCTTTCTCTATGGACCTCCAGGAACCGGAAAAACCACATTCGCTGAAACCTTGTCCCACGTGCTTTCAAAAGAGGATGTCTGGATTCCCCATGCCGTTGAAGTCGATGGTCAGATCATTACCGTCTTCGATCCAACCATCCATCAGAATTCCAAACGGTCCCAATTCGGCGATCACGACGAGCGCTGGATACTCTGTCAGCGTCCCAGGGTCCTGGTCGGCGGCGAGCTCACTATCGACATGCTCGACCTTCAGTTCAATCCACAAACAAAGTTCTACGTCGGCCCTGTCCAGATGAAGGCCAATAACGGAGTCCTGATCATTGACGACTTTGGACGCCAGCGCGTACGTCCCGATGAGCTCCTCAATCGCTGGGTCGTTCCCCTCGACCGCCGCATCGACTTCCTCGCTCTCGCCGGTGGCAAGAAAATCGAAATGCCCTTCGAGATGCTCGTCGTCTTTGCGTCCAATCTCGATCCTGCCGAGTTGGTCGACGGCGCATTCCTGCGCCGTATTCAAACCAAGATCAAAGTCGGCGGGGTTTCAGACGAAGAATTCACTGAAATATTCTCCCGCTATGCCCTTGAGAAGGACGTCGAGTGGGAAGACGGAATTTGCAACGACCTTATCCAGTTCATCCGCAGCGCGCTCAATCAAGACCTGCGCTCTTGCTATCCCAGGGACATCGTGAATCAGGTCATCTGGGCTGCTCGCTACGAAGGCACAAAGCCCCATCTCGATCACACCACCCTCATGCGCGCTGTTGAAGCTTATTTCCTTCCGGCTTCCTGACTTAAAGCGGGAAGTTTCCCATCCTTGCCGGGCCTCTTCCAGGCGAAAAGGCAGCAGGGATGGGATATCGATAATCAGTTTGATAGCGCATGACGCCATGCAATAGACTGTGCTGGACCTACCATCAGGCGCACTGAATGCCCCTTACCTCGGGCCGCCAACCAGCAACACGTCCAAGAAAGGCACGTCCCCATGCACACATCCCTGCAAGCCCGTTTCACCGCTTTGACTGTCCTCGCTACTCTCAGCTCCGCCGCCATCCAGGCTCAAACCGATTTCCCCACCACCGTAACCTCCACCCACCCCCTCGCCTTTTATCGCCTCGACTCTTCTTCCGGACAAAGCCTCGTCGGCGCCACCACGTACAAGGTAGTCGGCGCAGCCAGCATCGCCACCTCCGGCGCGCCCGTCGCCACAGCCAACAGCCGATACCTCAAGCTCGACGGCAAGACCGCCTATATCACCACTACCCAGATGGGAGGAGTCGGCGCGGCTGCATCCATCATGGCCTGGGTCAACCTGGCTGAGCTTCCAAGAACGGCCAACCGCATCTTTTACATCGCCGGTGAGTCGGAAAACGGCAACGATCTCGACCTCCAAATCGAACCCGACAACGTCCTCAGGTTCTTTACCGCTTCCGGGGGCAATCTCCAATTCAAGCCGCCACTCGATTCCCTCGTCGGCGAGTGGCATCAAGTTGTCGCCACGCTCGACACCCCGACCCACACTCGCGTCATCTATTGGGACGGAAAAGCCGTTGCTACCGATAAAGGCGGCGGCGAAGCCGGCAAGAAGAATGTCCTCACCATCGGCGAAAGTTCCGTCTTCACCGGCCGATTCTTCCATGG
>JBEKZG010000338.1:0-4720 GCA_049510095.1 Occallatibacter sp. | reverse complement strand
CGATCCGGAGTTGACGTCTGTCTGTCCCAAGACGGGTCTACCCGACTTTGGCATGCTGACCATCCGCTATATGCCGCGGGAGCGTTGCCTGGAGTTGAAGTCGCTGAAGGAGTATCTGTTTAGTTATCGGAACCTGGGTATTTTTCAGGAAAACATTGTGAACCAGGTGCTGGAGGATGTGGTGAAGGCTTGCGATCCGGTGTGGGCGGAGATTAAGGGCGTATTTCGGCCGCGGGGCGGGATTGGGACCACGGTTACTGCCAAGTGGCCGAGGCCTGGAGGCAGCGAGTCAGCGGGTTAGCGAGTCAGCGAGCCAGCAAGTCAGCAGGTCGGCGCCGAGGAATTGTGTACACTCGGTCACAGCGGAAATCAAGAGGCTGACGACACTTGTACCCTGTATGGCTTTCAAAGCGCCGATTCCGGAGCCCCGCTGTGGCGACGCTGGTGCTGCTGATCGGGTTGAACCTGCTGAACTATATCGATCGTTATATTCTTCCCGGCGAAGTGTCGCTGATACAGCGTGAGTTCCATGCGACCGATGCGCAGATGGGGGCGCTGACGACGGGGATGTTTGTGTTTTATATGCTTGCCGCCCCGCTGACGGGATGGCTGGGCGATCGCTATCGGCGTAAGCCGCTGATTATGGCCGGCGCGGTTTTATGGAGCGTGGCGACGCTGGGTTCGGCGTGGGTGCATGACTACTGGACGCTGTTCATACGCCATGCGCTGGTGGGTGTGGGCGAAGTGACATTCGGGATCTTTGCACCGGCAGTGCTTGCCGATTTCTACCCGGAGCGGGATCGCAATCGCATTCTGTCGATTTTCTACGTGGCCATCCCGGTGGGTGCGGCGCTGGGTTACGCGGCGGGCGGAGCGATGGGCAGTGCGTGGGGCTGGAGGGCGCCTTTCTTTATTTGCGGCTTTCCGGGACTGGTAATTGCAGCGGTTTACGGATGGCTGGGACGGGAGCCGGAACGCGGCGCCAGCGACCATGTGAAAACGACGGTGGATCGAAGCACGGTGCCGGGGTTGTTCCGCAACCCGGCGTTTCTTTCGGCTACTTTCGGCCTGGCGATGCTGACGTTTGCCATGGGAGGGATTTCATCGTGGATGGCGGAGTTTCTTCACAGGTCGGCGGGGATGAGTGTGGCCAAGGCGGGCACGATGATGGGCGCCAGCCTGGTGGTTGACGGCATTCTGGGAACGGCCGCGGGTGGATGGATAGCGCAGCGCTGGCTGCGGACGAACGATCAGGCAATGTATCTGCTGAGTTTCTGGAGTGTGGCGCTGACGCTTCCTTGTGGAGTGGTTCTGTTCTTCGGACCCCGTGCGTGGGCGATACCGATGTTGTTTGTGACCGAGTTCTTTCTCTTCCTGAATACGGGGCCGCTGAACGCGGCCATTGTGAACTCGGTTTCGGCACCGGTGAGGGCCACGGCGATTTCGCTGAACCTTTTTATCATTCACGCGTTTGGCGACACATTTTCACCGACGATCATCGGGGCAATTTCGGATCATTCGAACCTGAGGCTTGCGCTGGGATCGACGCTGATTTTTCTTGTTGCTTCGGGGGTGATCCTGAGAGTGGGGGCACGGTTTGCGCCGGAGCTTGAAAAAGCAGGGAATAGGGAATAGCCACCCCAGCGACGAGGACCTGTCGCCGGGGACCCCGGCAGGGAACAGGGAACAAAAAAGCCATGCTGCGGGGTGGGAGATGGGGGAGAACATGATTTTGACGCACCTGGCGGCTTGGATCTTCTTGTTCTCCAGTTGGACTTTGGCGCTCTGCTGGCTTTGGCAGGCTTTTACGGCACTGCGGGGAATGCCATTGCTGCCTGATTTGACCTGCCTGAACGAAGCTGAATTGCCGCAGTTGCCTGAGGGCGAAGGCGCGCATATTTCGGTGATTGTTCCCGCACGCAACGAAGAGGATGCGATTGAGGCGACGCTGCGATCACTGCTGGCCTCGACGGGAGTGCGGCTGGAGATTGTGGCGGTGGACGATCGTTCGACGGATGCTACCGGCCGATTGATGGATGATTTGGCGGCCGAGGCGGCGATGGGCGGAGGGCCGCACCGGCTGAAGGTTGTGCACGTAAGAGAGCTGCCTGTTGGGTGGCTTGGCAAGCCGCACGCTCTGGCGCGTGGCGCCGAACGGGGGACTGCGCCCTGGCTGCTGTTTACGGATGCCGATGTGAGCTTTGCACCGCGCGCGCTGGAATTGGCGTTGCGCAAGGCAATTGCGGAGAAGGCGGACCAGTTGGCGCTGATGCTGACGCTCATCCGGCATAGCGCGAGCGAGGCCGCGCTGCAGGCGACGGCGCAGGCTCTGGCGCAGTGGACATTGCGGCTATGGAAGGTGTCGGACGCGGATGCTCGGGATTTCTTTGGGGCCGGTGGCTTTAACCTGGTGCGCACGGAGATGTTTCATCGCGTGGGCGGAATGACGGCGCTGCGGATGGAGGTGGTGGAGGACCTGGGCCTGGCGTGGATGGTGAAGCGCGCGGGAGGCCGGTCGATTTTGGCGCTGGGACCGGGATTGGCGACGATTCGATGGATTCGAGGCACGTTCGGGATTGTGAACAACATGGAGAAGAATGGGCTGGCGATTTTCCGGTACCGGACCGGGCTAGCGGTGGCTGCTTGTGCGGGATTGGCATTGCAGGCAACGGTGCCCCTACTCGCGATGGCGGCGGGGGAATGGGCGACGGCGGCGGGATTGCTTACGTATGCGGGAATTGCGCTGACGTTTCATGCCAACCGGAGAATGAATGCGGTGCCGGCGGTGGCGGCAATTTTGTTTGCACCCGCCGCGGCGATTATCGGATATGGATTTTTGCGGTCTGTAGTGCTGACGCATTGGCGCGATGGAGTGACGTGGCGGGGGACGCACTATCCGCTTAGCGACCTTCGGCGGAATGCGGTGCGCTGGGCACCACCTGCGGTGGGGCAGCCGCTCGCGTGAGGCCACCTGCGGTGGGGCAGACGCTCGCGGGAGGCTCGCACTGGCTTACTGCTTGTTGTGGAGCGTTGTTGGCGAGTTTGGGTTTCGGTTATTTGGCGGGACGGATTTCCTGGTCGCGAGTGTTCATGAAAGCTCGGCCAGCGCCTTGGGAGCGGAGGTTGGGATCGCTGACGGGAGGGCGGCTCTGGTCGGCGGCGAAGCCGCGAGCGAGTTTGGGGTTGGGGCGGAATTTGGGCGGTCCGCCATAGAACTGGCGGGCGTGGCTGAGAACCATTCCGGCGCGCCCGTGCATGGGCTGGACGACGCCGCGAATCTGGACGTTGGCGCTGCGGAATTTGCGGAGTTCGCCAACTTCCTCGTGGTCTTCCCAGAGGCTGATGACTGTGAAGCGGCAGGCGTCGTCGGTGGTTTGCGGCGTACAGATATCAAGAAAGCGGGTGCCGTCGGGAAGCTGCACCACGTCATAGACATGGGCGGAGATGCAAACGTCTTTGTTTAGCATTTTGGATGCATCTTCGGCGGTGAGGCAAGGCTTTGGTTTGGCGGCGAGTGCTGAGATGGAAACGGCGACTAGCAAAAAGATGAACCAGCGCAATGGACGCAGGGGCATGGGAACTCATTTCCGAAGAATGGGGATAGTGTAATGCGAGGTGAGCACGGAAGATGTGCGGAAGCTCACGCGGGGGTGGGTCATCCAGGTCCTCCGCTACGGCGGACGGATCTTGGCGGCACCCGGCATATTCTGACCGAGGGACAGATGAATCTGGCGACATTCGACTTCAGAAAAGTGAGGTAAGGTTGGTGACGGTCATGTTCCGATGGACAGGTCGACTCTGTCCGAATCAGTAATTCGCAACGGTGACAGAGACTGTGGTTGCGACGGCGATGGGCGCGCCATTCAGTTGATAGGGTTTGTATTGATATTGGCGAACGGCTTCGAGGACAGGTTTTTGCAGGATTTTGGGGCCGGAGACTACCGTCGGATGCTTCACCTCGCCGTTTCTCCCAATCTCCAATGCGACCACGACAGTGCCCATGCGATGGTTTATGGTTGCGGAACTCTTCATGACCGGTTCCGATTTTTGCAGGAGCAGACTGCCGGCCACATCGTTTGAGATCCAATTGAAGACGTTGTCGCGCTGGATCTGCTTCTGGAATTCCTTCATGTGGTTCATGTCATAGGCGGTTTGGGCCTGGCACAGCAGACGGGGAGAGAGCAGCACGCAAAGAAGAATTGTGGATGTGGCGATTTTCATGGAAGTGGCCGCGTCGGTTCGGCGACTCGAAAGATCCAGGTCTCTGGCCGCTTGATTTCGTTCCTTGAGGTTTGTGCTTTCCCACTCATTCGCCAAAAAAAAGCGAATGAATGGGGTACTGGGGCATCATATAGATTCACGCGGCCAAAGGACTAGTCTGACAAGCTGATTTCCAGGTCGACGTGAAGTTTGACTTTGAGAACGGCTGGGACGGGCTTGGTTCGCGAGATTTTGATTTCTTTGGCAAAAGCGGCGTAGCCCGTCGAGCTGATAAAGACACTATAGATTCCAGGCTGCAGATCAAGAGTGAATTCGCCGCTGTCATTTAAAGGAATTTCCTGGCTGACCTTATTATCGCCGTGGATATAGACAAACGCGGTGGGGATGGCGATGCCGTAGTTATCGGTGACCTTCCCCTGCAGGGCACCGGTGACAGCAGAGTCGGGGGTTTGTGGAAAAGCAGTGGTGGACAGCGCAAAGACGGTGGCAAGGGCAACAA
>JBEKZG010000337.1:0-4727 GCA_049510095.1 Occallatibacter sp. | reverse complement strand
TCAGCCGTCATGTCGACGCCCGCGGCCTTAAGGCTTTCCACCAGCGCGCGGTTTGCGGGCCTTGAAAAGAAGTCGAGAATTGCTTCGGAGATGCGCGGGCCTACTTCTTCCACGCGTTCCAATTCTTCGGGCGTGGCGGCCATCACGGCGGCGACGGAGCCGAACTCCTGTGCCAGCAGCTCGGCGGTACGTTCGCCAACGAAGCGGATGCCGAGGCCCATCAAAACGCGCGCCAGGCCAGCCTTTTTCGATCGCGTAATCTCGGCCAGCAGCGTGCGTGCCGACTTCTCAGCGAACCGTTCAAGGGCCACGAGTTGTTTTTCGTTGAGGGAATATAGGTCGGCGACGCTCTTAACCAGGCCGCGGTCGAGCAACTGCTGCACGGCTGCCTCGCCAAGCCCCTCGATATTCATGACGCCGCGGCTGCCGAAGTGAAGCAACGTTTCGCGGAGCTTTGCAGGGCAATCGGCATTGACGCAGCGCCAGTCGACTTCGCCTTCTTCGCGAACCACTGGATTGCCGCATTCCGGACAGTCCACGGGATAGGAGAATTTCTTTGTGCCGCGTGGATGGCCGGCGTCTTCAATGACTTCGACGACTTTGGGGATGACGTCGCCGCCGCGCTCGACCCTGACCCAGTCGCCGATAAGCAGTCCCATGCGCTCAATGAACTCTGCGTTGTGGAGGGTGGCGCGGCTGACGGTGGTGCCCCCGATGAATACTGGCGTGAGCATGGCTGTGGGCGTGAGTTTGCCGGTGCGGCCGACGGTGATGAGAATGTCGTTTAACTGGGTGATGCCGGATTTGGCGGTGAATTTGTAGGCGATGGCCCAGCGCGGGGCGCGGCCGGTGTAGCCGAGGCGCTGTTGGGTGGCGTGGGAGTCGACTTTGAGGACGACGCCGTCGATTTCGTAACCGAGCTCGGCGCGTTCCTCTTCGGCCTTGTCGATGAAGGCCATCATCTGGTCGACCGTATGCACGCGCCCGCGATGAGGGTTGACGCGGAAACCGAGAGTGGTGAGGGCGTCGAGCGTGGCGGCCTGACCTTGCGCCAAGTACTCGCCCTCGACCAACAAGAAGTAGGCGAAAAGGACGAGGCGGCGATTGGCGACGATGCTGGGCTCGAGGGTGCGGAGGGTGCCGGCGGCGGCGTTGCGCGGGTTGACTGCGGGAGGCAGGCCTTGCTGCTCGCGCTCTTCATTGAGGAGATGAAAGGCCGCTTCGGGCATGACGACTTCGCCGCGGATTTCAAGCTCCTGCGGTGCGGCAGCTTTTTGTAGCAGTTCTTTGCCGATTGAAAGCGGCACGCTGCGGATGGTGCGGACGTTGGAGGTGACGTCTTCGCCGATCTGGCCGTCGCCCCGGGTGATGCCGCGGACGAGACGGGAGCCGCCGTCTTCGGTGGCTTCGTAATGCAGGGCTACGCTGAGGCCGTCGAGCTTGAGCTCGGTTGTGTACTCGATTGGGAGGCTGCCGGCGAGTTCGTGGACGCGGCGGTCCCAGTCGGCTAGCTCTTCGGCGTTGTAGGCGTTATCGAGCGAGAGCATGGGGCGCGAGTGACGGACCTTCTGGAAGCCTTCGGCGGGTTTGCCGCCTACGCGCTGGGTGGGGGAATCGGGCGTGATCAGCTCGGGGTGCGCGGCTTCGATGCGCTTGAGCTCGTTCATGAGGGCGTCGTACTCGGCGTCGGAGATTTCGGGGGCGTCGAGGACGTAGTAGAGGTGCTCGTGATGGCGGAGCTCGGCGCGGAGTTCTTCTGCGCGTTTGGCGGGGTTGGAAGGTTCGGCCATGGGGAGAATTATAGGGGGCTGTAGTATGGTTGGCGGAGCGCTATGGAGCCTGTTACTCATTTTCTAACCGGGGCCTGTATTGGGCGTGCCGGGTTGAACCGCAAGACGGCGTATGCCACCTTGGCTGCGGCGCTGGCTGCCGAGGCTGCCGATGTGGATATTCTCTGGAGGCTACGCGGACCTGTTGAGGAGCTGAAGCACCACAGAGGAATTACGCATACGTTTATTGCCGCGCCGGTTGTGGCTGGGGTTGTGTTGGGGGCTGTCTGGCTGCTGCATCGGTGGAGTGAGGGGCGGCGGAAGCGCAAGTTGCTTTTGGTTACGGCGGGCGATCCGAATGCGCCTGTGCCTTCCAGGCTGCAACAGCAGACGGTGCGGTGGGGATGGCTTTATTTGACGGCTTTGATTGCGGCGCTGAGCCATTTGCTGCTGGACTGGACGACTAGCTACGGAGTGCGGCCTTTTTTCCCGTTCAACCCGCGGTGGTATGAGGGGAGTTTTGTTTTTATTGTGGAGCCGGTGATTTGGGGGCTGTTCTTTCTGGCGTTGGTTGTGCCTTGGCTGCTTGGGTTGGCGGACCGGGAGATTGGCGCGCGGCGGCAGAGGTTTCGCGGGCGGGGATGGGCTATTTTTGCGCTGACGGGCATGGTGGTGCTGTGGTGCTGGCGGTGGGCCGAGCAGGCGCGCGGTATGGCTATGGTGGAGCATACGCAGGTTGCGGCCGCTCCGGTGATTCGGGTGGGATTGGAGCCTTATCCGGTGAACCCTTTCAGGTGGCACGCGATTCTGGAAACGGCAAGCTATTACCAAACTGCTGAGATCGATACGCGGGCCGGGACGATCGACAGCGATTCGCAGACGGACGTGATCTTCAAGCCACCGGAGACGGCGGCGACGGAGACGGCCAAGCGGACGGAACTGGGGCGGGTGTATCTGGATTGGGGGACGTGGGCGGTGGTGCGCGACGTGGGGCAGATTCCTGTGGCGGGGATGGATGCGCCGAAGCTGCCACCGGGGCGGGAATGGACGACGGTCGAATTTACGGATTTGCGGTTTGGGTATTCGTATTTGGGTGCGGGAAGAGCTACGGGTAGAGCGCCGCTGAGCGGATGGGTATACATCGTAGACGGGCACGAGGACGCGGGCGAGGCGATGGACGGACGGGAACAACATTGACCACCTGCGGTGGGGCCATAGGCTCGCGGGGGCTTCATTCTTGCCTGCTTTACTTCTCGGGTTGAGTCTCGGTCACCAGCCGCGAGAATTTGGGCCGGTATTGCAGGTCGTAGGAGTCGATGGTGACGGTTGTCTGAAATTGGCGAACCAGATGATAGGGCGTAAAGGAGACGGGTGTTCCGGGGCACAGATTTGTTTCCATGCGCTGATTGAGCGCCGCATCGGTGACCACCGAATCTGCTCTGATGGGGAAGGATGGATACTGAACCGGGAGCAACTGGTAGGCTGATTCGACGGCAGAGGGCGAGCCAACCCAACCCATTGCGTCGCGGTTGGGCATGCGATCAGCGTCAGAACACCGCGGAGAACTGAAAAGAGCCGATTGCACCAGCATGAGTGGCGCGCGATTGAAGGGCAGGCGGCATGAAAGTCCAAGAATATAGTCGCCGAAGCCGGGTTGGCTGGCGCAGTAACCGATGCCGGGAACGGCGAACTCCTGAAGCGGCTTCAACAGCGTGTAGTTGCGCGGGTCGCCTGCCTTGAGTTCGGAGATGGCGAGTTGAATGCGTATTCTGACCGGATGCGCGGCAAAGCGGCTATAGACCGTCGCTGGGAGCTTTAATTCGAGATTGTTGGTGTTGCTATCAATCGTCATTGGTTCTGCCCAGGCTGTTTTCCAATTGGATTGCCAGTGGCGGCCGTCGGCGGATTCGAGGGTGTAGCGCATACCGTCAAGGCGCATTCCGTACTCCGGTCCCCGGTTTCTGAAGTGCAGGGGAATCGCGACGACCCTCAGATCGAAGGGCGAGGTGGGCGGGGGCGTGAAGTCGTTGAGCGCCCGGGAGGGGTCGTACTGAAACCGATAGCCTGCTGCTTCTTGAACGCTGATTGGCCGATAGGCGCTGTTGACTTCAAAACGTTGTAAGTCGGCCCAGGAAATCATGACTGATGAGACCACGAGGTCGGCGATGAGCAGGGAGACAGCGAGAGCGGTTTTGCGATAACGGTACTGCACAACGACCGCGGCGCCGCAAAAGAGAATGTCGGTGACTTGATTCGCAACGGTGACAAGATGCGAGGGCATGGCGTCGGTGCCGATTCCCGTCAGAAACGCCAAGGGCAGGTTGAGGAGGAGCAGCAGCAGTAGCCCAAGAAGGACGAGGATAGTGCGCATCAGATTGGGGGTGATCGTCGCGATGGTGAAGAAGGCCAGGAGCAGGCTGACAAAGATCGCCTCACTGTTGATGAGCGAGTGGGGGAGCCATTGCCATGGCGAAAAACCCGCCTCGGCCAGCACGATAGCGTGCAGAACCAACAAGGGCAGGCTGATTGTTAGCAGAACAAAGAGCAGCTTGGCTGCGAGCAGCGAGGCGCGGCTATAGGGACGCGTGAGCCAGGACTGGCGGTCGCCAATGAGCGATTCGGCGTGCACGACGCGGGCGATGAGGATGGTCCAGCAGATGACTGCGAGTACGAGCAGGAGAGTGACGGTACCACGCAGAATGTCCCTGTGACTCCAGCCATTGCTGGGCAGCGGGATGGCCCACTGGTAGGGCGCGATCCAGATCTCCGCGATGACCGGCAAGAGAGAGAACAGGATCAGATTCCGGTTGGAGCGAAGGTCTTTCTTGAGGATATGCAGGGCCTGCATCATGCTGCTGTCCTTTCATTGCGGTTCGATCCTGCTGGGAGGCAGTTTGACTGGTGCTGGAGCGGTCTCGCATTTTGCTGGTCCAGCGGACTGGCTGCGCCAGGACTCGG
>JBEKZG010000336.1:0-5743 GCA_049510095.1 Occallatibacter sp. | reverse complement strand
CCCGCGCCCTGGGGAAAGGAGAACGGCTGCGGATCACCGAGAACGGGCTTGCCATCCTCGCCCAGCACCTGCTTACCATCCTTGTCCTTGAGCGGCTGTCCAGGGTGGTCGTAGGAGGAATCGAACTTGACGCCATCGGCAGCGCGCCAGCCAGTGTAGTTGATTTTATAGAGTTTGTTGGGCTCGGCATCGGCGCCTGTGCCTATCTTGATGTCCTGGTAGCGCAAAGCAAATGCGGTCTCGATGGGGCCTTGCACCGCAGGCACATTGGGAGGCAGGGGTGCGGCAGTGGGGGCAGGGGCTGGAACAGGCGGAGCCGTCGCGGCAGAGGGCACCGGGCTGTTTTGCATTTTGCAGCCTGCAACCGTTGCCAACGCAAAAACAAGAACGGCAGCGACCGGAATGCGATTCCGTAAGTTCAATTGATTACTCCTCGCGCAGATTCAACCATTGCCGGAATGAAGACTTTTCGATTCAGTCCCTAGCAAGGCTGGATAACTTCTTGAGGGGAGTGTATCAGGCTCCGCGGGCTTTGAGCGCGTGTTTGCGAACCTTCGTCCCCGGACCACTGGTCAAGCCCCTTATGCATCTTTATTTGAATTGCATTTACAGTGATGGGTGGTTCCCTTCACCATGCACCTCCTTCGCGTTCTTTGGCTGCCGGCGGCGTCGTTCTTTGCCGGTGTGCTCAACACCATCGCCGGCGGAGGATCGTTTCTATCGCTGCCAGCCCTGCTCGCCAGCGCCACGGCTGCTGGAGTCGGGGCGGTTTCCGCGCAGGCCACCAATACTGTGGCCCTGTGGCCCGGGCAGTTAACGTCTCTTGTCGCCTTCCGCCAGCAATTGCGATCCTACGGCTGGAAACTGTTGCCGCTTGAAATCGCCTCGGGCGTGGGCGGCGAGATCGGCGGCTGGCTATTGCTCCAGACTGGCAACAAGCGGTTTCGCGAACTGTTGCCATGGCTGCTGCTGTTTGCGGCAGTCCTGTTTGTGCTCAGTTTTCCCATGGGGCCACGACATTCACGAGATGAACGCGCTCAAGGTGCTCACTGCGGCGGTGTCAATTGGCATTCCGGCGGTCACGTTCATGCTGGCGGGGCGCGTGGCTTGGCAGTTCTGCGTGGTGATGGCGATTCTGGCTGGGATAGGCGGATACCTGGGCGCTCACTACAGCCGCAAGGTGAATCAACGGGCCATGCGCTGGACTGTAGCGATCATTGGATTTGTCACCGCAGGGTATTTTTTCCTGCAGAATTACCTTCAGCATCTTTAGAGCGGTATTCCGGCTTGAATTCAGCGACCATGGAATCCATGGCCCGCAAGCGCCGGCTGCCCCAACGCAGGCGGTTCAGCGGGAAAGCATCCCCGCCAGCAACGCCGTTCTGGCTGCCAGGTGCTCCACCACGATGGACTCGTGGCGCGCATGGGCGCCGTCTCCAACTGCCCCCATGCCGTCAAGCGTGGGAATGCCCAGCGCTGAGGTGAAATTGCCATCGGAAGCGCCGCCGGTTGCGGCTTCGTCCAATGCGAAGCCCAGTTCCGCAGCAAGCGCGCTGGCCTGGCGATAAAGGCGGACGGTTCCGCGGGTGCGCTCCATCGGCGGACGATTGATACCGCCGGCAACGCCAAGGACACAACGCCTATCGACGGGATTGAGGCCGGCGAAATTGCGCTCGATGCGCGAGCCGTCGGCTTTGCGCGCAATCCGGACGTCCACCTCGGCCCATGCATGAGCGGGAATTACATTGGTTTTTGTCCCGCCGCCGGCCAACCCGACACTTACCGTCAAGCCGCGTTTCAGGTTGGTCCACGCGCTCACTGTTTCCACCACATGAGCCAGTTCGCGAATAGCGCTTGCCCCCTTTTCGAAATCGATGCCAGCGTGAGCCGCGACTCCGGTCACGTCGATTCGCCAGTTTCCTGTGCCTTTGCGGGCGGTTTTGTACGCAAGCCCTTGCGCCGGCTCCAGCACATAAACGGCGGCGCATTCGGCTGCCAACCGCTCCGTGATGGGCCGCGAAACGGGACTGCCGATTTCTTCGTCGGAATTGAGCAGCAATATGATTTCGCGGCCGGTCCCGCTCTGCAATAGTCCGGCTTCCGCAAGCATCTCGATTGCGGTGAATGCCATGGCGATGCCCGCTTTCATGTCCAATGCTCCCGGTCCCCAGAGCCGTCCTTCGGCGAGCCGGCAAGGCATGGTTTTCAGCGTCCCGAGCGGCCAGACCGTATCGAGGTGGCCGAGCAGGAGCAATGGTTTTGCGGAGCCAGGTTTGGATTTCGGCCCGAAGCGTGCCTCGAACCCATCGCCAAATTTTCGCTGGCGTTGAAGCTTGACCCGCCCGCCCAGAGCTTTGGCGTGCGCCACAGCCAGCGCCAAGCAGGCGTCGACAGCGGATTTGTAGTCAGAGGGGGACTCCAGGCGAACTAATTTCTGGGTCAGCTCCAGGAGAGCGGACTGCTTACGTCGGGCCCCGGCGAGAAGAGCGCGCATGGGAACGGGAGAATCGAGATCGGCGGGCATCCGCGAGCCTTTCAATGAAGTTGCGGGTACAAAGCAGAGTGACTCCCTGATTCTACGATGGTTAAGGGAAAATGAAACGGAGGAATTCCGGCCTAAAGGATGACCGGGAAGGCGCACGGTGTGGCTAAAATGCCACAGTGCTGAGATGGGAATTCCCGTCTAATCTAACGATTGCGTCCAGTTTTTGCACAGTTGGAGAGCGTATATTGGGTTACCCGGCACACCTGGAACAAACGATTGCAGCGCCCCTTGAGTTTACCGGGGTAGGGCTTCATTCGGGCGCTCCAGTGACCATGCGGTTATTACCCGCGCCGGCCGGATCTGGCATCGTTTTCCGCCGCACCGATCTTGATAACTTCGAGATTCCCGCCATTGGCCGCAACGTGGCCAAAGTGAGCTACGCCACGAGCCTTATGCGCCAGGGCGTGCTCATCTCCACCACCGAGCATCTCCTCTCCGCACTGATCGGCATGGGTGTTGATAACGCGATTGCCGAAGTGGACAATCTGGAACTGCCTATCCTGGACGGCAGCGCCCTGCCGTATGTGCAGGCGTTTCTCCGCGTGGGCATTCGCACACAGCGTCGGCGCCGCGAGACGATCCGCGTGCTGCGGCCTGTGGAAGTACGCGAGGGCGAAAAGTTTATCGGCGTCTATCCGGGCTCGGGCTACAAGATCCAATATGCCATTGATTTCCCGGCGCCGATCGGGCATCAAAAGACCTGCATCGACCTAGCCGCCGAAACTTATGGCAATTCGATAGCGCCCGCGCGCACCTTCGGCTACAAGGCTGACGAGCAGCGGCTGCGCGATATGGGGCTGATCCGCGGCGCAGGGCCGGAAAATGCCATTATTCTGGGCGCCCATGGACCGGAAAACGGCCCGCTGCGTTTTGACGATGAGTATGTGCGGCACAAAGTGCTGGACCTGATTGGCGACCTTGCCCTGGCGGGGCGTCGCATGGAAGGCCACGTGGTAGCCGAACGCGCCGGCCATGCCATGCACACGGCGCTGGTTTCCCGGCTGATGAAGGACCGCTCAGCCTGGGAGTTGGCTCACGTACCAGTGGCTGCGCCGCCGGTCGAGGATGCGGCTGCCGCGAAGAGGCACAACGAAGCTCTCTCAAGCCCTGCGCTAATGGGTGCATAAAAGCTCAGGTCACTCATTCACTTCTTCACTTTTTCACTTCTTCCCTTCTTCACTTTTTCACTCAAAAACAATGCACATGGGCGCAGCAGCCGCAAAGCTCTTGCCTTGTTCCGCAAGTGCCCCGGTTTCCGGGTCGCGCGCAAAAACGCTGATCAGGTTTGAATTCTGATTGGCCACCAGCATCCAGCGCTCCGTGGGATCGAGCGTGAAGTTGCGTGGAGTTTTTCCGCCGCAGTTCGAGCGGCCCATTGGCGTCAGTGCGCCCGAGTGAGGATCGGCTTTGCATGTGAAGAGAAAATCGGTGCCGCGATTGGCGAAGTACACCGACCGGCCATCTTTGGAGATGACCGTGTCGCAGGCCGTGTTGACACCGGTGTGTGTGGCGGGCAGGAGTTCGATGCGCGCGACCAGGGTCAGGCTGCCATCGGCCGTATGCCATTCCAGCACGTCCACGGTCGAGTCCAGTTCATTAACGCAATAAGCGGTGTGGCCATTGGGATGGAAATGCAGGGTGCGGCAACCCGCGCCGGGACGGGCCTGGTATGTGCCGGCGGGTGTGAGCCTGGCCGTGGCCGTGTCGAGGCCATAGATATGGATACAGTCGCCGCCAAGGTCGTTGATGTAGGCAAATCGATTGTCCGGCGAGAAGGACGCAAAGTGGGCGTGGGCGCTCTTCTGGCGATCAGGGTTGGGGCCGTGAGCGGTGTAATGCTCTGACCAGACAAGTGGGCTGAGTTGGCCATCGGTGACAAGGAAGCTGGCTGCGCTGCCTCCGCCGTAGTCCGCAGACAGCAGGACTCGGCCGGTTTGGTCCAGGGCCACGTGGCAAGTGCCGGCGCTGGCGGAGTTCTGTGCTGAGAGCGGGTGGAGCTGGCCGTCCTGCACACGAAAGCTGGCCACTGCGCCGGTGGGCTTGCCGTTGAAGGAATCGACCTCGTAAGCGGCGTAAAGATACTCGTGGCGAGGAGAAAACGTGATCCAATCCACGTTCGCGAGTTTGGCGGCAATACCGGCTGGCGTGAGTTCAGCGGTCGCTGGGTCCCAGTCGTATGCCAGAATGCCGTCGGGCGTATTGGAGCCGATGAAAACCCGCTGCGTGTGGGGAGCGGCGAAGCTGCGTGCAGCGGCAGGAGCGAGTGTGGCAACCGAGGCGGTCTTGAGGAATTTGCGGCGAGAGAGTTTTGCCATGGCAAGAGAGATTGTCGCCGATGGAGCCTGGATGCCGCCAGCCGCCACGAATTCAGGCATCTGATTCGCTCTTCTAAACTGGAACCGGAGAACTTAGTCGAAGGGACCGCTTGTCGCACTTCATCAGTTTTGTCCGCATTCCGACGCTCGCTATTCGCCAGCATCTGAGCCCGCTTGCGCCTCTGGGCATTCTGGACGAGGACCGGCTGCGCATGCACGTGTGGCCCAACGATATTGACTTCAACCTGCACCTGAACAACGCCCGCTACCTGAGCATCATGGACTACGGGCGCATCCACCTGCTGGCGCGCACACGGCTGCTTGAACGCATCGTCCGCTCGCGCTGGCAACCGCTGGTGGGCGCGGTGTGGATCACTTACCGGCGTTCCCTGCCTCTTTTCTCGGCTTTCGAACTGACCTCCCGGCTGGTTTGCTGGGATGAGCGGTGGTTCTACATTGAGCAGACATTTAACAGCCGCGAGTGATTGGCCGCGATGGGTTGGGTAAAAGCCGTACTGCGCGACTCCCGTGGCACCCTGGCTCCCCAGAAGGTGATGGAGAGTGTGACGCCCGGCGCGGTCAGCCCGCCCATGCCGGAGACAATTGCCACATGGAACGAGCTGACGCGCGAGAAGCTGGCTAGTAATTAAGCTCTGCCCTTGAAATGCCGGCTTACCTTACCGGCCCAGGGTGAAGACGACGTTGACTGTGGTCTCGACGGCAACAGGTTCTCCGTTGAGGAGATACGGACGATAGCGCCAGGCGCTCACAGCATCGCGAGCCGCCTGCTGCAGCATGGGCGGACCGCTGACCACGCGTAGACTCTCAATGGTTCCCTGCTTGGAGATGATGGCCTCAAGAACCACCGTCCCTTGAACTCCCG
>JBEKZG010000335.1:0-4745 GCA_049510095.1 Occallatibacter sp. | reverse complement strand
CAAATCCGACGATGGGCGAGATGAGCAGGACCTTGAAGACCTTGGCGGCCTGTTCCCAGTCAACCCCGGAGGTACCGTTGATTCCGTTAATCACCTGATTGGCGAGACCGACACCCATGATGGAACCGACCATGGTGTGAGAACTGGATGCGGGCAGGCCGAGCCACCAGGTGCCGAGGTTCCAGAGGATAGCGGCGATGAGCAGGGCGAAGACCATGGCGAATCCGGAGCCGGAGCTGACCTGAAGGATGAGTTCGACGGGCAGCAGCGTGATGACGGCGAAGGCTACGGTGCCGGTGGAGGTGAGCACGCCCATGAGGTTGCAGAGTCCCGACCAGACGACGGCAAGGTTCGGCTCCAGGGAGTGGGTGTAAATCACGGTTGCGACGGCGTTCGCGGTGTCGTGGAAGCCATTGACAAACTCGAAGGCGAGCGCGATGAAGAGGGCGATAATCAGCAGCAAATAAGGCCAGATGCTGCCGAGGACGACTCCGTTGAAATCCTGGTTGATATGGAAGCCGATGAAACCGATGCCGGCAATCAGGGCGCCAAAGACGATGATCGAGCTGATCAAGGCGTGAGTCTTGTTCATCGGCTTTTCAAGCAGGGCCGAGGCTGGTGGGCGGGATGGTGCTGTCGCCAATTCGGGCATGGTCGGATGCTCCAAACTTTAGGATGGTTTTCTGTCCAGCGTGCTTGGGGCAGCAAAAACCAGACTCAGCAATGGATATACGAGTCATGTGAAAGGGGAATGAATTGTTGCGGATGGGGTGAAAGTGGGGATTAGCGTGGAACGATGTTGCGTTCAAACCACTGGGCTAGTTGATCCTCAGACAATGTTCCGTCCGCAAGGCTCCAAAACGTAAGAACACGATCTTCCTTTGTCGCAGTTAGCTGAAAACCGTTCAGTCGAAGAAATGTGACCGAGACGGTGAAGGCGGTTCGCTTGTTTCCGTCCACAAACGGATGATTGGCGACGATCCCTTTGGCATAGCAGGCCGCAAGTTGCGCGAACGACGGAGGCTGCTCGGAGTATGCCAATAGATTCTTCGGACGCGCCAAGGCTGACTCAAGCAGGCCAAGATCGCGGACGCCTTCCGGACCACCATGAAGCAACAAAGCTTCCTCGTGCATTGCCAGGACGACGTCCTGCCTGATCCAAACTGGCTCTCTCACTCTGCGAGCCTTTGCAATACATCCCTGTTTTCGCGCATTACTTCGCGCGCTTCCTCCATCTGCTTGGCGAATTCCTGGTCGAAATGCGACAGCCGAATGCCCTGAGAACTGTCGGTGATAAAAAGCGTGTCGCCCTTCTGGACGTTCAGGCGGGCCAGCGTTTCCTTGGGGAGGATGATGCCGGCGGAGTTGCCGATGGCAATGATTTTGGTGGTTGTAGGCACGAAGACCTCCTGTTCGGTCTTCATTCTAACATAAGTTATAACATCGAAGTTTTAGCGCCAGTCGTCCTGGGCGTTGGCGAGGCCCTCGTTCATGACGGCGTCAAAGCCGGTGCTTTTCTTGATGAAAATTTCAGAGAAGGCGCGGTCCTGGCGAAGCAGGATGGCCTGGAGGCGGACGAGTTCAAGGAGGGCAAGGAAGATGGCGACGAGGGCCTTCTCCGAGCGGGTGTTGCTGAGGAGGCGGCGGAGGGCGACCGGCTTGTCTTCAATGGACAGGCGGCGGGCGAGGAACTGGATCATCTGACCGACTGTAGCGGAGTCTTCCTGGAGGTCAAGGACGGGGCGCTTGCGGGCGCGTTCGAGGATGTCGCGAAAGATGCGCACGAGGTCGGTTGTATCGGCGGCGATTTCTGGTTCGGCGGCGACATCGTCCTGGAACTCGCGGAAGCCGGGGTTTGACCAAGTTGCGGCTTCGAGCATTTGCTTTTGCTGCAGCATTTGAGCGGCGTTCTTGAAGCGCTCGTGCTCAAGAAGCCGCTCAACCAATTCGCGGCGCGGATCCTCGGGAGCTTCATCGGGGCCGGCGGGCGAGCGCGGCAGCAGCATCTTGCTCTTGATGTGGATCAGGAGGGATGCGGTGTAAATGAACTCACCGGCGACATCGACGTCAGTGGCTTTGAGCTGATTGACATAACTGAGGAACTGGGCGGTGATGGTGGCGATGGGTATGTCGTAGATGTCGATGTCCTGACGGCGGATGAGGTCGAGCAGGAGATCGAGGGGTCCGTCGTAGACCTGGCCCACGGAGATGGAAAACGCCGACGAATCGGCGTTACCGTCTTTTTTTTTTTGCTTCGGAGGCACCTGACCGGCGAGCGCCTGGGCCTGCATCTGCTCGGGGGCGTGCTGGTAAATAGGGGTTGCCGACTGCTCGGCGACCTGAAGGTCAGCGAGCGGCCGGTCTATTCGGGAGACCTTGGAGCGAGAGGCATTGGCAGCGGCTGCGGGTCTGATCTGGGGAGCTTGCACCATTGCAGTGGATTCCAGTGTAGCCCCCGGCGCGGGAACCTGTCTCTTAGGCTCCGATGCGGGCTTCGGGAGACCGATTTGGTGCGGGGCGGCCACGGTAATCGGATCAAGCGTGGAAGTTGAAGTTGCGGTCGGCCTTGTAAATCGCCCTCTCATTCCAGTTTAACAAGCGAATTCGCGTTCTGGCGTTTTCTTACACGGCGTGCGCTTGTTGCATGATCTGTTCGCCGCTGCTGTGGCCGAGAGCAGTTTGACTGGAACTACGGACCCGGCGGCCGGTCAGCTTTGTGCCGGCATACAGGGGTGTAGCTTTGGATTTACGCCGCCTGACGGAAACCAGCTCGGCGACAACGACCTGTTCCATCGCCGATACCGCACTCAGTGCAGGTGCGGCGACGGCTGCGGCGGGAATGGCAAAGTCATCTGCGGGAACGGTCTGCGTAACCGGCGCCAAGTCGGCGAGCGGGATCTCGAATCCGAGAACCTCTTCGAGCCTTTGCATGAATTCCTGTTGATCGGCAACGGGCAGGGGCTCGGGAGTCCTGCGGAAGAGGCCGAATCCTGAACGGATTCCGTTAGATGTCTTATCGAGTGCTTTGGGCAACCGGGGCTTGGTTTGATCCACCATTTTTGACGTCTCCTCACAACTCCGACTCCTCGTCTTCCCGCGGGAGTAAGAGCGCTGTATTCATTAGCGGGCACTTGGGCACTGATTTCAAGGGCAGAGAGGCGAACGAAAGTGTCATTTGAGCCTTACGAACGGGGTACAGAAGCGGTAAGCCGTGGCCGCTCTCCAGCGCGCTGCTGCGACAAACCAGGAATGCCGGCAGGCTGTTTTGTTTCGAGGCACTAGACCAGGTGCATGGCGGCGCGGACTTCCTGCATTGTTTGTTCGGCGCGAACGCGGGCACGGCTGGAGCCAGCTTCGAGAATTTCCCTGACCTGCGGCTCAGAGAAACCGGCGCGACGGGCCTGGATGGGTTCGAGGATCTGGACGAGGGAATCGGCGGCCCAGCCTTTGCACTGGATGCATCCGATGCCGGCCGAGCGGCAGCCTTCATAAACCGTGGCCAAAGTCTCCGCAGTGGAAAAGACCTTGTGCAGGTCGCCAACGGGGCACTTATCGGGGTCGCCGGGGTCGGTGCGGCGGATGCGTGCGGGGTCGGTGACCATTGTTTTGAGCTTCTGGCGGACGATGGGCTCGGAATCGGTAAGCAGAATCGTGTTGCCGTAGCTCTTGGACATCTTGCGGCCATCGGTGCCGGGAAGCTTGGGGGAAGGGGTGAGCAGGACCTGGGGCTCGGGGAGGACTTCCGGCGAAGGTTCGTCATCTTCGCTGAGAGCAGTCTTGCCAAATGTACTTTCATGCCTGTCGAGCAACGACTCCTCCGCCAGCTCAACGTGCGGATCGAAGATCGCCTTCGACTCTTCTTCGCGAGTCAGCTTGACCGCAGGGACATGTCCACGCTTCGGATAGAAGAAGTTGAATCGGCGGGCGACTTCGCGGGTCAGCTCGACATGGGCTGCCTGATCCTGGCCGACGGGTACGAACTTGGGCTGGTAGATGAGAATGTCGGCCGATTGAAGGAGCGGGTAGCCGAGGAAGCCGTAGGTGGTGAGATCTTTGCCGACGAGGTTTTCCTGTTGTTCTTTGTAGCTGGGAACGCGCTCGAGCCAGCCGAGCGAGGTGATCATGCTGAGCAACAGATGCAGTTCGGCGTGCTGGGGGACGCGGCTCTGGACGAAGAGGACCGATTTCGCGGGATCGAGGCCGGCGGCGAGGTAGTCAAGCATCACGTCCATGGTGTTGGGGACGACCTGCGAGGGGTCTGCGTAGTCGGTGGTGAGGGCGTGCCAGTCGGCGATGAAGAAGTAGCACTCGTATTGGCCGTCGTTCTGGAGCTTGACCCAGTTGGCGAGTGCGCCCATGTAGTTGCCGAGGTGGAGCTTGCCTGTGGGACGCATGCCGCTGAGGACGCGGGGTCGAGAGGATGGGATTGCGGGTTCGGGCATTTTGTTTTCGATTCCGGTTAATGCAGAGGATGCGGCCACCTTTGAGGAAAGCTCAGGGATGGCCGACTTCATTTTAGTGGCACGGGACGGACGGTTTGGGGTGCGAACCAATCACTCCACGAGAATCGTGTGAACGGCCGACGACAGGACGTTGACTGATAGAACGGCTTCGGCTGGGCACTAAAACTGCTGCTTTTACGCTGAAAACGGAGGATTTTCGTCTTCGTCCTAATTTTAAGTTGTTTGTTTTCAAGGGGTATTTTTCTTAATACCGCATAACCCTATTGTTTTCATAGAAACGGG
>JBEKZG010000334.1:0-4748 GCA_049510095.1 Occallatibacter sp. | reverse complement strand
TCCGAGGAAATGAAATCCGAGGCGGAAAACGCTCCGCCTCCGCCTCCACCCAACCGCGAGCCGGACGGATTTATTCCAATTCCGCCGCCCTCGCCCGCCCCATTCCGTGAAAGCAAGTTGGACCCGCGCCGCCTTGAGCGCATCCGCATGGCGGCCCTGCATGCACTGGAGCGGCGGAGAAACGGATCGGCTCAATCAAAGGGCCAGGGTAATTTTGGACCGGGAATCGATCCCTCCACACTAGACTTCAAGCCGCCGCCGGGAATCATTCCGCCCGAGGTTCGCAAGAATCTGCAGGGCAACATCCTGCCGCAAGTCTCGCCGGCGATGATGCGCCAGCTCAACTGGACCGCGAACATCTTCCAGACGTTCACCCGGTTGTTGATTTACGGTTTCGCAGGGCTGCGTTGGGCTTTTGCCATCCTCTGGGACAAACTCCTCCGCCTCGACACCATTGAACGCCGGGCCGTGCGCCTGCGCGAAGCCATCGAGCGAATCGGCGGAAGCGCCGTTAAAGTGGGACAGCAGATGGCGATGCGCATCGATCTGCTTCCTTACGAATACACGGTCGAATTGGCCAAGATGCTCGACCGCATGCCCACCTTCCCCACAAGCTATGCGATCAAGCGGATTGAAGCGGTCATGGGGAAGTCACTGCTGGAAGTTTTCGCTGCCTTCGACCCTGTCCCCATCGGATCGGCTTCCGTTGCCTGCGTGTTTCAGGCGTTTCTTAAGAACGGCGACCGGGTTGCCGTCAAGGTTCGCAGGCCCGGCATCGGGGAAAAGTTTGTCGCGGATTGCAATGCGCTGGCCGCGGTGCTCCAGTTCCTCGAATTCTTCACCATCATTCGTCCCGGATTGTCCCGGAATTTTGTATACGAATTCCGTAGCATGCTGATGGAAGAGCTGGATTTCAGGAAGGAAGCGCGCTACACCGAATTGTTCCGCGCGGGCGTGCGTGAGCACATGAAGCATATCGATGCCCCCCGCATCTACTTCGAGCTGTCGTCGGAAGACATCATGGTGTCGGAGTTCGTCGGGGGCATTTGGATGCGCGAGTTGATCGCGGCGGTCGAGAAGAATGACACGCGGGCGCTCGAACTGCTCAGGGCCGAGGGAATTCATCCGGAACTGGTGGCGAGCCGGCTTCTGCGCACCAACCAGTTCGGCGTTTTCGAAAACGTTCTTTTTCACGCGGACCCGCACCCCTCCAATGTAGTCATACAGCGCAACAGCGAACTGGTCTTCATCGATTTCGGCTCATCGGGCGCCTACACAACCAAGGAGCGCAATAACTGGCGGCAGCTTTCGCATTACCACGACACGGCGGACATTGGCCGCATGGTGCAGGCCGCGCTTGCCATCCTTGAGCCTCTTCCTCCGATCGATGTCGACGAATTCTCCAAGCGCGTTGAAGGCATCTTCTGGCAGGATCTTTATGCCTTTAAGAGCAAACACACGGAATGGTGGGAAAGGACATCGGCCAAGATCTGGATTCGGTTCCTGACTCTCGCTCGTGAATATAACATTCCCCTGAACCTGAACACCCTCAAGATGATTCGGTCGACGCTGCTATATGAAACCATCGCGGCGCGCCTTCATCCGGAGGTCAACGCTTATAAGGAACATCGGGTTTACAACAATACCGCGGGCAAGCGCGCCCGCAAGCGCGTGCATAAGCAGGTGCTCAAATTCCTCTTCAAGGGACCGAGCAACGAAAGCTATCTCGCGATAGAACAACTCGCCGACATGGCCAACCGGACGGTTTATCTCGCGCAGCGCTGGCTGGATTCGCCACCTTTTCAGTTCACCAACCTGGTGGATAAAGCATCGATGGCGATCTCGACATTTCTGCGCGGCACTCTTACCTTCTCGGTGACTACCCTTGGGCTGGGGTTTGGCCTGGTGGGATGGCGTCTGGTCTCGCGCGGCAATACGATTGGTATCTGGGGCGCGGTCCTCGAAGTCCTACGGTGGACTCCATACCAGTTCCTGGTGGGCGTGAAACTTTTCCTCGACATACGCAAAGTCCTCTTCCGTTTCTTCGATAAGGACATCAAGGAAAGGAACTCGTGATCGACGCTGCCTGCTCTTATTGCAGGAGCGCTGCGCGAGTAATCATCGTCTGGGCCAGGTCGCCGGACGCTCCGGCATGGAAGGCCGCCAGAAATCCTTTACGGTCCGTGGTCAGTAGAACCGCTGGACCTTCGTCGGAAATTCTTACCGTGGCATTGCGGGGCTGACCGGTTATCATACCCATCTCGCCAAAGTATTCTCCGGGGCCTAGCCGCGCAAGTTCTTCGGAGCCTGCATCGTTGCTCCGCGTAACCACGGCGCAGCCCTCCGCGATTACATAGAAGCGATCCGCGGCATCCCCTTCCCGGATAACGATTGCGCCGGCTTCCAGCCTCTCGGTCGAAAACTCCGGAAAGAGTCGTCCGAGCGCGTCGGCGGAAATTCCCGGCAGAGCCGCGCGCAGGCTATTGTGAGCGGTACGCTTGCGCGCGATCGCCGCCATCTCGCCGGAGACCAGATCGGACTTCTCAACCAGATCGAGAAACCGCTCTCGCGACAATTCCAGCACCTGAACCGACGGGCTCTCAGCCGCCACCGTGGCCGTTCGGGGCACGCCGTTCAGCAGTCCGATCTCTCCGAAATACTGACCGGGCGCAAGCTGCGCCACAGCTTTGCCATCTTTGATCACGGACACGATACCGCGCTCCACGATATAGAATGCCGTGGCCGTATCGCCCTGCCGGATAATGATCTCGCCCTGCCGAAACGTCCGGCTCGGCGCGGAGTCAAGAACTTCGGTGACAGATGGGTTGTCAGACCCCGGAAAGGCTGCGGTGATGTCCTCCTCGGAGGGAGCGGCCTTGCGAACCATGGCTTCCCGAGGCTTGGCCTTGATGCGGAATCCGTCGTCCGGCGCGGGCAACGGGCGAATTCTCATCTTCAGTCGATAGCTGGCAGGCGTCATCTCCAGGTCGCACTCGTGAAGAATTGTCGCGACCATGGTCACCGCCATCAACTCTGTCAGACCCATCGCCGTGCACGTCCGATCGCCCATGCCGAAAGGATGGAAGCCGTCTCCTTTGCGATGTTCGTTGCGCGGGCTCATCATGCGCGTGTGATCGAAGCGCATGGGATCAGTGAAATGCTGCTCTGAAAAACTCATCGGAACCTGCGAGAGAACCGTAATGTCCCCGGTGTTCACTCGCCTTCCCTGGAACACGAAAGAGCGATCGGTGTGATACGGCATGCCCTGCGAAACCGGGCGAAAGCGCAGGGTTTCGTGGTAAACAGCGCACATCAGTTCCATGCGGCGCACGTCCGACGCATCGCGGATTCCCTCAGAGAACGCGCGGTCCGCTTCCTCCGTAAGAATGCGCTTAAGCTCGGGATCGATCAGAATCTGGTAAAGCATGAAACCGATCAGCCGCGCCATGTACGCCACGCTGCCCGCGCACCCATACATTGCATAGCACACCACCTGGTCATGCCGCAGCGGCACGCCTTCTTTGTCGCGTACGCTGAGCAGTGTGTGGATGATCGTCTTTCTGGAACCCGGAACCGCCGTCTCGCTCGCCGCCTCATGCACCATGTCCGAGATCAGGCCGATGACTTTATTTCTGGCATTGCGATACCACGGCCGTTTGAACGCCAGCGACGGCCAGACCATGGCGCCAACGTTCATGTTGGTTTCGATGGTGCTCATCGCTTCGGCGAAATGCTCATGCAGCGAGCGCCCGCACATGGCCCGGCAATACTGCTCGAAGGCGATGTGGTTGATCGCGTCCATCACTCCGCGAACGCTCCCGGCCGGCCACTTACGCACCTCTTCCCTGACTACCTCGACAAAATCGGGTACGAATGCGGACGCCGCTTCGCGCGAGTAGCCCAGTCCCAACATCCGCCGCAACCGGAGATGCGTTGGACCTGACTCGCTCATCATGAAATCGTGCGTGCCCAACTCCATGCCCACAGCGTGAAAGATTTTCTGCCGCGAAAGATACTGATTCGGAAGCCCCTGCTGCATGAAGAGCTTTGCTTCCTTGCCGCCGATGATGGTGTATCGGATCCAGAGCGCGCGGAGTCTGAAAATGGGTCCATACTTCAGGTACGCGCGATTCAAAATTCCCGGCGCGTCGCTCAGGAAGTGAAACGTGCTTCCAAGCAGAGGCCAGCCTTTGACCAAAGGCGGCCTCGGCGCGTCCGACAAAGGCGGTTCTGCCGATTCCGGATTATAAGGACATTTCAATTCCTTCTGATCCATCGGATTCATCGGGCTCGCCATTTACTTGCCTCCTCGTGCTTACTGAGCTCTTCCCGCCCCGGCTTCATATCTCCACGCCGTCTGACTCTTTGCTCCATCCGAGAATCTTGTGTCCACATAGTCGTCAAACGATATCTTCTTGTCCAGAACGCCGGTCTCGATCATGAGATCCCGAACCTGATCGAAGTCCGCCCTGCGAGGCTCGAGGGGCGTGTAGACAACGCGGTCTATCGGCTTTGTCAGAGCCCAGCGCAGCAACGCCGGCTTCTGGTTGTAATAATACCGGCCTACAAAGTCGGCGGCATCCTCGCGATGCGGTTTGCTGTCGTTCAGCCACAGTCCGGAGCGAGCGATCCCGTCCACCAACTCCTGCACCACGTCCGGACGTTTGTCGATCAGACTTTGCTGCACCACCAGAACGCAGGACATGTAATCCGGCCAGTACTCCCGCGCTTGAAACAAAATCCGCCCG
>JBEKZG010000333.1:0-4765 GCA_049510095.1 Occallatibacter sp. | reverse complement strand
CGGCATCATCGACGTTCAACTTCCCGCTCTGAGGCAGTCCTTTCGGCTTCAAGCTCTCTTTCACCCCGGGCGATATTGAATTCTTGAAGAGCCTGGGTCCGATCTCGGCTGCACTGCGGGCGTTTATCGAAATGAGAGAGGAATTGCCCAGCGTGAATTCCCTGGAGGAACACGCGGGTCTAAAGAGACGCCTTACTCGCGTCAGGGGCTCGCTTGCCCCCTTCCCCCTCGTAGCCAAAAGGATTGCGAAGGAGATCAGAGAGCTGGATGAGAGGCGGCCGGCCATTCTGGAGCAAGACAAAACGCAGCGACAGTTCCGGCCTGACGCTCGGATTCGCGATCTGGAGCGGAAACCCCGCGAATGCTCGCGTCATCGCCCGATGGTAAAGATGGTAATCAGAGAAGGGACTCACGGCCATTTCTGGGGATGCAGCCTATACCCGTCCTGCACTGCGACAGCGCAACTCACCCCGAGAGAAAAAGCCCACATGGCCTCCTAACGTCCGTCGGCAAGCAGATCCAAGCCGCCTAAGAGTGCAAGTCGCTAGTCTAGAGCGCAAGCCAGGCGATGACGACTACGGCGATGCCGATGAGCTGGCTCATGCGGTCAGTGAGGGCGAAGGCGACCGGGTCTTCGTTGAGTTCGCCGCGCGAGGCTAGCAGCCAAACGCGGTAGATCCAGAGAATCAAGAGCGGCACAATGAGCCAGAGAAGTTTGGGCTGGTGGTAAAGTTTCACAACGTCGGCGCCGCTGATGTAAATGGCGAAAACCACCACTGCGGCTGTGGCGCTGGATGTTCCGAAGCTGCGCAACTGATCCAGATCGGCAAGAAAATAGCCGCGGCCATTCGATGGAGATGCGGCGGCGGCGCGCAGGTTTTCGAGTTCCGCAAAGCGCTTGACGATGGCGAGCGAGAGAAACAGGAACATGGAAAAGCCTGCGAGCCAGTGGGAGATGGGGGTCAGAGTTGCTGCGCCGCCAGCCAGGAGGCGAAGAATATACAGTCCGGAAAGCGTGAGCACATCCACAAGGGCGATGCGCTTGAGATACGACGATTAAGCCACGTTTGTAGCCAGGTAGACGAGCAGCCATTGATAGAAGCCGCCCGGCAGCAAGCGGCCGCCTGCGAGCGCCACCAGCAAAAACAGGGGCGCGAGCAATACTCCGGCAAGGGCCGGGAGGTCTCCGGAGGCAAAGGGCCGCAGGCGTTTACGCGGATGGCGGCGATCGGCTTCGATGTCGAGCAGGTCGTTGACAATGTAGGCCGACGACGCGGTGAGCGAGAAGCAGCAGAAAGCAGCCAGCGCGGTGACCAGCTTGCCCGCAATCAAAGCATGGGAGCAAAGCAGCGGGACGAAGATAAGCAGATTCTTGGACCACTGATGGACGCGGACTGCGCGCACGAACGATTTGACCGGATGCGCGCCCTCATTGAATTCATACGACGGATGGAGATGGCGGGCTTTGAGCCACATGCGGAGGCTGAGGCTGGGATTGGCCACCATGGCCTGGCCGGCCTGGGCGAGCAAAGGCAGGTCGGGCGTGTCGTTGCCGATGTAGTCGAATGCGCCGGGACCGAGGCGGGCGCGCAGGCCATCAAGTTTCTTCGATCCTGTGAGGTTGGTTGCGCCGTCTGAGCCGAGCACACCGGCGAAGATGCCCAAGTGAGCCGCGATGCGCTGCGCTAGCCGCACGTCCGCGCCAGTAGCCAAGTAGATTTCCCGGCCATTCGCGCGTTCCTGCTGGAGAAACTTGAGCAATCCGCGATTGTAGGGAAGGTGTGCGACATCGAGAGAGACGGATTCAGTGACGTATGCCTTGAATGCGGCCTTGCCACGGAGGAGACTGGCTGAAGCCCCAAGCAGGCGGGCCGGGCGATTGCGCACAAGGACCAGCAGAGAATCGACCAGGGTATCGGACTTGACCAGCGTGCCGTCGAGATCGACGCAGAGCGGCGGATGCGCCTGGACTGGGACGGGAGCTTCCGGCTGGGCGCCGGGCTTCAGGATGGTCTGGGGCAACCGCACACCTCGTCGAGGATCGCTGGTTGTGGGCCTGGAGTCGTTGGTGGAGCTGAGCGGGATCGAACCGCTGGCCTCCTCGTTGCGAACGAGGCGCTCTCCCAGCTGAGCTACAGCCCCACGACTTGTTCATTGTATCAGTACGTTCATGTTGAGGAAAGACGGACGGTAAGCTGCGCGGAACTTCTATTGTCTCGAGATCGTATTTGGAATTTGTCGATGCTCTCCCATGAAGGCATGGAATCCGATTCTTTCCCAGGGAAGAAGGGAATGGAGATATGGAATCCGCGCGTCGCGCCGGTCTCTTTGAGAAAGTCTTGCCTGCGTCCTGGGCACGGCTCACTGGCACCTTCTATCTGCTCAATTTTGTAACTTCGCCGATCGCGTTCTATGGAGTGGGAAGTCCCTGGCTGATCGCGGTCTGCGGTCCAGCGGCGACTGCCAGTTACGTTATCGTCACGGCACTGCTTTACTACCTATTTAGGCCGGTCAACCGCTGGATCTCGCTGTTTGCGGCATGCTTTAGCTGGGCGGGGAGCCTCTATGGCTATATCGATCCCGCCTATCAACCCTTTCATATAAACATGCTGGTCTTTTACGGATTCTATTGCCTGCTGATCACTTATCTCATCCTTCGCTCAAGCTTCATGCCACATGTAATCGGCGCTGCGATGCTTTTGCCGGCTGTGAGCTGGCTGACCTTTATATGGCCGTCGCTGGAGCACCTTCTTTCGCCGTATCAGTACATCGCGGGAGGAGTTGGCGAAGGCATGCTTACCATCTGGCTGCTCACGATGGGTGTGAACTCCAGCCGATGGAAGGTGCAAGCGAACGAACAGCTTGTATCGGCAGGTTGATCCAGAGCACCAGCGTTCGTACGAATTGCAGGGACGGTGAAGTAGGATGATTGCAAACCGTTTATGAAACACTGGACAGCAATACTCATCGTTCTGGCGTCGATTCCGATTCTTCCGATTTGTAGCGCATCTGAGCCGTCGTCTGTCGATTTTGAGATGCCGCCATCGGGGAAGGTTGTGGTTGCGGCCCAGGGTGGCGTGCAATTTGACGCCATGATCAACGGGAAGGGGCCGTTCCGGCTGGTCTTCGATTCCGGAGCGGGGGCGAACTTCCTAATCCCCTCAGTTGCCAGGCAGCTTGGACTGATCGAAGAGGGCCCAGTGATCCAGGCAATCGGCACCGCTCCGGTCCCGGTGAGGGCGGCTCGGGTGTCCTCGGTTGCAATCGGCGATCTCCTCTTGCACGATCAACATTTTCTCATTCTTCCCATGCCCTGGGGCGACGGCTCGGGGCCGGTGGGAGCGGTCGGCTTCGAGATCATGCGCAGACTGGTTGTCACGGTCGATTACCAGCGTGAGCAACTCAGCTTCAATTTGCCGCAGGGGTTTCGCTACACGGGAAATGGAGTGAAGGTTCCGATCGATTCGATACGTTCGCCGCTCCAGATCGAGGTGGAAGGAAGCGTGAATGGCGCCAGCGGCTTGTTTTGCATTGACACCGGAGACGAGGGCAGCCTGGAACTGGAGCAGCGGTTTGTGAGTCAGTACGATCTGGTGAAGGAGTTGTCGCCGAAGTATCACGGATATGCCGGCTCGGGTATTGGCGGCGCCATGCCACCGGCCTACTATAGCCGCGTGAAGAGCCTGCGCATCGGCGAGGCCGAGGTGACGAATGTGCTTGCGGATCTCTTTGACGGGCAGGCTCTGTCGGAAGAGAACTCGGGCAATATTGGGACGCGTGTGCTTCGCCAGTTCACGCTCACGTTTGATCTTCCTCACGGCGTGATGTATCTGGAGAAGAACTCCAACTGGGGCAGGCCGGAAGTATTCAACCGGGCAGGCATGATTATCGACTCGGTCCAGAGAGACCAGAAGGTGATGAATGTGCTGCCGGGGAGTCCGGCGGCGTTGGCGGGCGTTGAGATCGGCGATGTTCTTTTGCGGATCGACGGCCGAGCACCGTCGGACAATCCGCTTCTCCAGGACGATCCGGCTTTTTGGCAGGCGGTGGGAACAGTGGTACATCTGACTGTCCGGCACGGAGATCAGGTGCGGAAGGTCAAGATAAAGCTCAAAGAGCTTCTTTAGAGAAACCGCGGATGGAAAAGCCGTCTCGATGGGCGGCTTTTTTCGTTTGGGAGCGCCGGGGTTATAGCTGGTTCATGTTCTGCAGGAACTCGGCGTTGTTGCGGACCTTTTCGAGGCGGGTGATGAGCAGCTCCATGGCTTCAACGGGCGACAGCGGATTGAGTACGCGGCGCAGGACGAAGATGCGCTGCAGGTCTTCCTTGGGAATGAGCAGCTCTTCCTTACGCGTGCCGGAGCGCTGGATGTCGATGGCCGGGAAGACGCGCTTGTCGACCAGCTTGCGGTCGAGGATGATTTCCATGTTGCCGGTGCCTTTGAATTCCTCGAAGATGACTTCGTCCATGCGGGAGCCGGTATCGACGAGGGCGGTGGAGATGATGGTCAGCGAGCCGCCTTCTTCAATGTTGCGGGCCGCGCCGAAGAAGCGCTTAGGGCGCTGTAGGGCATTGGAATCGACGCCGCCAGAGAGGACTTTGCCCGAGGGCGGAACGATGGTGTTGTAGGCGCGGGCGAGACGGGTGATGGAGTCGAGGAGGATGACGACGTCGCGCTTGTGCTCGACGAGGCGCTTGGCCTTCTCAATGACCATTTCGGCCACCTGCACGTGGCGGGCCGCGGGCTCGTCGAAGGTGGAGCTG
>JBEKZG010000332.1:0-4768 GCA_049510095.1 Occallatibacter sp. | reverse complement strand
TCCGGCTGCCGCACCGAAGTCAGGTTGACGCGGGCATTCCAGCGCAGCAGCAGATCGATGTACGTCGAGATGGATTGGAGTTGCGCTTCGGAGAGCGGGGCTGCGACGAACGGCTCCAGCAATTCAGAGATCGAAAACGTTTCCATGCGCAGCATGATTGTATTCCGCGGCGCGCCAGTTACAAACTAGCGGCGGAGAGATAAGAATCCGAAGTCGCCAGCGCAACCATGCCACCGCAGAGAATTTTTCACCGCGAGCTAAAACAGCCACGCGTCGCGTTTTTACCGAAGTAAGGAAACTATGATATAGTAAGGAAATGCAACGCCAAGCCAAAATCACCAGCAAGGGTCAAATCACAATACCGCGCGAACTGCGCCACCTCCTCGGCGTACGCACCGGCGACCGCCTCTTGTTTGAGACCGATGCCACCGGCGTGCGCGTTCGCCCGCTGCGCAGCCAGAGCACGTTTGCAAAGTACCGCGGCATCGGCAATGCCGGCATCGGTTCCGGCAAGAAGAAGATCAACCGCTGGCTGCGGGAATTGCGCGGAGAATGACTACCGCCATCGATACCAATGTGGTGGTCGCCTTGTGGGACAAAGATCCCGCCCTGAGCGCCGCCGCGCAAACTGCCCTGGAGAGAGCATTCCATCGCGGCCGGCTGGTGGCATCGGCACCGGTATTCGCTGAACTGATGGCCGCGCCCGGACGCACCGAGCCCTTCGTGAATTCTTTTTTTGCCGATACCGGAATCGTCGTCGACTGGGAACTCAACGAAGACATCTGGCGTTCCGCCGGACGCGCCTTTCGCGCTTACGCCGCACGGCGTCGCCGGCAAGGGCAACTGGGAGCGCGCCGCATCCTCGCCGATTTCCTCATCGGAGCACACGCCAGCACCCACGGATTCCGGCTTCTCACGTTGGATGAACGTCTCTACTGCGCCGCATTCCCGTCGCTGACCATCGAGACGATATAGAGCGCTCTCAGGAAACCTATTTCTCGCTCCCCACCAGCTTCTCCACTTCACTCATCTCTTTGGGCACTCCGCTCGAAAGTATTTCCGGACCGTTGTCGGTAATCAAGATCGTGTCTTCCACGCGAAAGTGCATCTGTTTATCGGCAAACTCCACAATCGGCTCAACCGTGACCACCTGCCCCGCTTTGATCGGACCTTTCGGCATCAGCACATCGTGCGTGGCAAGCCCCACAAAGTGTCCGGGAAATCCATACCACTGTTTTTCCTCGCCATATTTCGCCAACACCGCTTTCCCCGCGTCCTGCGCCTGATCGTAGGTGTTGCCCGGCTTCAGCAGCGCGATCACGGCTTTCTGGCATTCCAGATCCACCGCATACCACTTCGCCTGCTCCGGCGTAAATTTTCCGCTGATGTTGAAGGTGCGCGTAATGTCCATGGTCATGTGGTCGAGGTCGGCGGCAAAATCGAACACCACCAGTTCGTTCGGCTGAATCTGCCGCCGGTCGCTGAAATAGTGCCAGGTGTTGATGTTTTCGCCGGAACTCACAATCGCCGGATAGGCCCACCCCTGCGCTCCGCCGTTGCGAAACACGTAATCGGCCCGCGCTTCAATCTGATATTCATACATCGGCGGATGCGCATGCGCGATGGCCTGCTTCAGTCCTTCCGCGCTGAGCGCGCCGTTTCGCCGCAGCACCGCAATTTCCTGCGGCGTCTTGATATTTCGCATGTCATCGATAAAAGGCGTCACATCCCGCTGGTGCGCCGCCGGATACCGTTCCGCCAGTTTCTTTAACGCCGCCCGGTCGCCCGGCGTCGGGTCGCCATACGGCGCGTTGTATTCCTCCGCGTAGTCGCGCCCGGTTTCAAAGCGCGCCCCGTCGGCTTTGTCCGGAAAGCTTAGCCGCAGCCACACGTCACTCCCACCGCCCAGCGCAAACGCCAGCAAGCCGTCGAGCGTTGTGACCGGCAGCACCGTTTTGTATCCCATTTTTTCGCGCTGCTCCGCGGTCAGGCTCAGCAAGTTCGCCCCGTAAACCTGCTTGGTGCGCGGACTTTGCTCCGGCTCGAAGATGTAAGGGTTGCCGTTGCTGATGTCCATCACCATCACTGCGCCCGGGTCCGCCAAGCCGGTGTAATAAAAGAAGTCGTTGTCTTCGCGATAGTGGTTCGCTTCCGGCTCCGTCACCCGCGCAAACAGGATCAGGTATCCCGCTTTCGCGTCTTTACTCTGGTTCGCCTCTTTGCCCTGACCTGCGTCCTTGTTCTGACTCGCGTCTTTCGCTTGATCAGCCCGTAACCGGCTGGCCAGTTCCGTCCGCCGCCGCGCGAACTCCTGCGGTCCGCCCAAATCGTTGATGTAAACCGGATCGGTATACTGCGCCCAAGCCAGCCCAATGCCAATCAATAGGAAACCGCTGACCAGCATTCGAACCCACCACTTCCAAGCAGCTTTCATGATTTTCTCCTGGGAAAGAGCGAGTCTACCGCTGCCCCACTCAGAAAACAAATCCAGAGTGCGCGGCCCCGTCCGCAATAGTCCCCGACCGGTGGCCGGTAAAGAAGGCGGGGGCCCAAGTCCGCATCGCCGATTCACGAACGATGAAGCAACTCGCGAAGCTCGTGGTGCCGGCCCTCAGATGCCCACCCCTCCGGGGTTGAGTGAAACTTCGCATCCCGGATGGTCAGATCCGCGCCGTGAGTTACCAGAAACGCCACTGTTTCTTTATGACCGTTGATCGCCGCCCAGTGCAGAGCCGTCCCGCCGAAGACTCCTTTGGCATTGACGTTGGCTCCGCGGTCCAGCAACAACGCCGCGACCGCCGTGTGTCCATTCCGGCAGGCGGCATAGAACGCGTCTGAGATTACGTCGCCCTTCATGCAGGCTGAGTCGGCGATCCAGTGATCGTTGGGCTCCGCGGGGACGGGGCGCCTGGCAAGAGACGCGAGTGCAGAGCCGGAATCGAGAAAGCTGCAAACCGACTCCAGTTGCCCCAGACTCGCCGCCGCCACCAGGTTCATCCCTTGAGCGCCGCGTGCCAGGAGCAGATCGGCAACCTTCGCGCTGCCCATGGTTGCCGCCCAGTCGAGCGGCGTGGCGCCCCACGAGGTCGCCGCCTCCAGATCGGCGCCTGCCTGTAACAGGATATTGGCGACGCCGGAGTGATCGTGTTCGGCGGCCCAATGCAGCGGTGTCTTCAACTGATCGTCGGCCGCGCGCACCAGACGACTGTCATCGCTCAGGAGACGCTTGACGGTCGCCGCGTCTCCGTCTCTGGCGGCTTGCAGGATCGCGTCTGCGCCATTCATCGTTACCCTCGGCGGAAGATTCTCATTATAGATTGCTCGCGCGCAGAGTGGCTACATCCGCGCTCCCCCGTCCAATCAGGCGACGTGGCCAAGGTTCGTCCGTTCTTTGGAAGCTCAACTTTAAATTCCTGGAATCCCGCTCATACCCGCAACTCCGCCACTGTCGCTCCGCCGCCGCCTTCATTCTGCGGCGGCTCACTCACCGACTCCACATGCGGGTGTTCCTTCAACATCTGCCGCAACGCCTTTCGCAGCACTCCCATGCCGCTGCCATGCACTACCCGCACGCGAGCCAGGCCGGCCAGGAACGCCCGATCCACGAACTTTTCTACTTCCCGCGAGGCATCGTCTACGGTACGGCCAATCACGTTGATCTCCGAGGGCACGTTGCTCTCGTTTTCCAGCGAAATTGAGATCCCCCGCGCCCGCGCCGCTTTCACCGGAGAATCCGACGCCCGCGCCATCACCTCCGCAATGTCATCGCGCGCAATCTTCATCTTCATGGCGCCGACTTCCACTTCAAAGTGGTTGTCGTCCATCCGCCGCAGCACGCGCGCCGCCCGTCCCACCGACTTCAGTTTTACTGTATCTCCCTCGGAGACATGTTTCACCAGTTGCGGCTGGGCATGCGGATCGCCCACGTCAGCGCCGCTGGCATGCGCCACCACCGTGGAATCAAACTGTTCGCGAAATTCCCGGCGCAGCCGGGCAATCTGCCGTTCCGCATCCTTCGACAGTTTCTTTTCCGCCGTTTTTTCCTGCACCGCACTGACTGCCTCGCGCGCGTGGTACTCAAAATCGCGCAACAGGCTGTCCAGCTTTTTCTCCATGTCTTTGATTTTTGCCTGCTGCTCGCGCTTGCCTTCCGTGGCCAGGCGCTCTTTTTCACGGCGCACTTCTTCTTCGCGCTCACGCAACCGAAGCCGCTCCGCTTCCGCCTCGCGCAATTCGTTGTGCAGCCGGTCCAGAAACTCGCCCACGTCCCGCGCCTGCGAACTCAGCCGTGACCGCGCCGCCGCAATGATGGACGCATGAAGTCCCAGCCGCTGCGCAATGTTGATTCCCGCCGACGCCCCCGGTATGCCCATGCGCAATTCATAGGTCGGCTGAAGCGTGGCCTCGTTGAACCCCACCGACGCGTTGACCACCCCGGCCGTATTCGCGCCATAAATTTTCAGTGACGTGTGATGCGTGGAAATAACCGCCACGCATCCTGCCTGCCGAAAATGTTCCGCAATGGCTACCGCCAGGGCCGCGCCTTCTTCGGGATCGGTTGCCGATCCCAGTTCATCCAGCAGCACCAGCGACTCTGCGGTCGCCGTTCGGGCAATGAAATCGATATTGGTGACGTGCGCCGAAAAGGTCGACAGGTTCTGCTCTATCGACTGGTAATCGCCAATATCGGCCAGCACCGCGTCAAACATGGGAAACCCCGCGCGATCCGCGGGAACCGGGATCCCCGACTGCGCCATCAGCGCCAGCA
>JBEKZG010000331.1:0-4848 GCA_049510095.1 Occallatibacter sp. | reverse complement strand
CTGGATGGGCTGGCGGCGTCGCTGAAGACCGCCGGGCTGAACCGGGTGACGGTGAGCATGGATGCCGTGGACGCCGCCACCTTCGAACGAATAACGCGGGTTCCCAGCAGTTTCGAAAAGGTGCTCGGAGGGATCCGCGCAGCCCGTGCAGCCGGCCTGACGCCGTTAAAAATCAACTGCGTGCTCCTCCGCGGCTTCAACGACGATCAGATTGAGAGCTTTGCCCGGTTTGCGCGCGAAGAGAACGTTGTGGTGCGATTCATCGAGTTCATGCCGCTGGAAGAGGGGCGGCTTTGGACGCCGGAGATTGTCGTTCCGCTGAAGGAGATTGTGGAGCGAATCGGCCGCGTACTGCCGCTGGTGGAACTGCGAGCGCACGAGCCGAGCGAGACGGCGCGGCGGTACACGTTTGCGGATGGAGTCGGCGAGATCGGTATTATTGCCCCGGTCAGCCAGGCCTTCTGCGGAGCGTGCAGCCGCGTGCGCCTCACCTCCGACGGAAAAATTCGCACCTGCCTCTTCAGCCAGGTTGAACACGATCTTTATGGCCGGATGCGTGCCGGTGCCGCTGATGCTGATCTAAGCGCTTATATTGTTGACACCGTTCAAGGGAAGGAAGCCCGCCATCACATCGGCGAGCCTGGATTCCTCAAGCCTTCGCGGTCTATGGTGCATATCGGCGGATGATAATAAGGCCATGGTTTCCCTCCGAGCGCGGGTGCGATTTACACGTGACCAACAAATGTCTATCGCGTCTGCCTGACGCTGTGCCAGAATGCTCTGGCAAGTGGGTAATAAGATGAAAAATGAGACGGAAAACCGCATCCCACTGAAAGACCTCCTCGTCTTCCACCAATTGACGCGCTCGCTCACTTCGAGCTTCGATCTGGACACGATCCTGCGCACCATCTTGGAACATATGGAGCACATTATCGAGGCGGAATTGTGGACCCTGCTGATACTGGACGAATCCACCCAGGAGCTCCATTACGCGCTGGCGGCAGGCGGAGAACAGGTGGCGCTGCGCGATCTGCGTGTAAAAGTAGGCGAGGGCGTCGCCGGGTGGGTGGTCGAGCATGGGGAAACGCTGATCGTTCCGGAAACGATCCAGGACCCGCGGCTGAAGAGAGAAAATGGCGTCAAGCCGAATAGAACCCGGTCGGTCATCGCGATGCCGCTGCGGGGACGCAAAGGCACGCACGGAGCGATTGAGATTTTCAATCCGCGCGCCGACCAGATGACGGATTACACCATCGCCTTCCTCCACATTCTGGCCGACCACGCGGCCATTGCCATTGAAAACGCCCGCGACGTTGCAAGGATTCAGCAGTTGACCATCACGGACGACACCACCGGGCTCTACAATGTGCGTTCCCTCTATGATGTACTCGGCAGGGAGCTCGACCGCTGCGGCAGGCTAGGGCTACCAGTAAGCCTGGCCTTCCTTGACCTGGACCGCTTCAAACTGGTGAATGACGAGCATGGACACCTCGTCGGCAGCGAGCTCCTGGCCCGCACCGGACAGCGAATCCGGGATCTTAGCCGCAAGCAGGACTGGTGTTTCCGCTACGGCGGAGACGAGTTCGTCATCATGATGCCAGAGACCGGACCGGAAGCTGCGCTTGCCCAGGCCATGGAAGTCCACCGCTCCCTAATCGAGACTCGTTTTCGCATGAAGAACGGGATCAACCTGCGCGTTGAAGCCAGTGTAGGTGTGGCAACCGCTCCCATGGACGGCAAGACCGTCCACGAGGCAATTGGAGCCGCCGATGCCAGAATGTACTCTGTGAAGAGCGTAGGCCGAGGAAGCGTGCGCGGCGCTTGAAGCCCTTCTGATTCCATTGCAGGACCCTATCAAGGACGCATACGACAACGTGGTCGACTTCTCCGACTTCAAGGGACGAAAAGCAACCAACCCTGAGGTAGCCGAAGCAATGATGAGCAAATGGTGGCGAACGCGCAGGCGCCGTTGCGGCCTGGCGATTGATGGCTGTCTATTCCTCTTTGTCGGATGGCTTCTCCGTAATCTGGTCGCCGGCAAGCCGTTCCAACTGATTGCGCCAGTCAAGAGATTCGACAAAAGCCTTGGAGTCGCGCCAGTTTGGCTCGACGATCACATGGAGTTCCAGAAAGAGACGCGTGCCAAGCAGAGACTCGATCTTGCGCCGTGCGGCTGTCCCGATTTCTTTCAGCTTCGCGCCGCCCTTGCCGATCAAAATCGCCTTCTGGCCATCGCGCTCACAGTAGATCGCGGCGGCGATCCGTGTGAGCGGCAATTTGGGCGGGGCCGATCCTTTCTTGCGCGGACGGTCTGAGACGGGCGCGGCCTCTTCGAAGCGTTCAATGACCACGGCGGAGGCGTATGGAACTTCTTCGCCGGTCTCCACTAAAATGCTCTCCCGAATCAGTTCGGCAACCATGAAGCGCTGGGGTTGGTCCGTGTATTGGTCTTTGGGGTAATAACGCTCGCCGGCAGGCAGCACCTCGACGATCTTGCGGACAAGAATATCCAGCCCATCCCGCTTCCGAGCGCTCACAGGGATAATCTGCGCAAAGTTGAAGTGCCGCGTCAGCGTATCGATCAGCGGCAGCAAATGATCTTTAGGCACGAGATCGATTTTTGTCAGGACGAGGAACACCGGGCAGTCAAGCTTGCGAATGAGGCCAAAGAGAAACCCGTCTTCGCTGGCCCAATTCGTCCGCTCATGCTTAGCCCCTGAGGCAGATCCCTGTCCAACTCCGTCTGACTCCTCATCGACAGGCTTCGCCGCCTCTTCCAGCTGCACTCTCCGCGTAGCGTCCATCAACACCAGCACGCAGTCGCGAGTCTCCAGAGCCTCGTAGACTTCCTGCAGCATCCGCCGATCGAGATGCGACCCCGGCTTGTGCACGCCAGGCGTATCCACAAAAATAATCTGCGCCGCCACCTGCGCAGGTTGCCGCGGGCCCTTCGGCACCTCAGGCACCTCGACCACGCCAGCGATGCGGTTCCGCGTAGTCTGCGGCTTGGCGGAAACAATAGCTACCTTCTCGCCCGTGAGTGCGTTCAACAGCGTGCTTTTGCCGGCGTTGGGCCGGCCCAGAATAGCGACGAATCCAGATTTCAAAAGGGGTAATGCTCCTGACTGAGTTTACGGCAGTTTCCGCCCCACTGGGCGATTGGTGGTCAGGGCAATCGCAGAACGGCCGACGACAGGACGTTGACTATAGAACAGCTTCGGTTGGGCTCAAGAACTGCTTTTTCGAGCTCAAGACCGGGGATACTCGACGGAGTGCTGATCGTAAGTCCTTTGTTTCGGCGGTGTGTAATTATTGCTTGTATTTCTAAGTTGTTTATTTTCTGTCGGTTGCAATCTTCCATTTTACGTAACCTGTTTGCTTTCAGGCACTTGCCTAAAAAAGAGAGGGGGGGGTGGGGTACCTATTTTTTGGGGGGTACGGACCCTGGGCGAGTTGAAGGGATTGAGGGATGTCTGGTGTTTTGATGGGCATGAATCGATTGTGCGCGTTTCCGCGAATTGAACTGCAAACTGCGTGGAAAGATTGAGGCATCTTCCCGGATTGGCTGTGCTTGCGCCCGGGCCTGTTTTCGGTTTATGGGAACGTTTCTGTCAGCAAGCTTCTTCATGCGATTGCCCTGGATTCGTGGTGCTTATTGAAAGGTGAGAAACTTCATTTATGGACGCTATTATTCTGGGCCACTCGGATTTGGAATGGCAAAACAAGCACCGGAAATGTGTATAATTAGGGCAAGAAGTAGCAATTTTTGCTCCGCATAATCTTCACCAGGAGAGTAGGGAATCGTCACAATGCCGGAAGTTCAAAAAATAAGTATTGCCCTCACCTGCGAGCAAATTGGCGCTCTCAAGGCCGCCGTCGAAACGGGCGAATATGCCACAACCAGCGAGATTATTCGGGAGGCAATCCGGGATTGGCAGTTCAAACGCGAGTTGCGCCTTGAAGATTTGAGACGGCTCCGCCAGTTGTGGGATCAGGGCAAAGCCAGCGGCGCAGCCACCGCGGTGGATTTTGAGAATGCACGGCGACGCAGCCTCCAGAACGTTCTCTAGCCATTCCGGCCTTCGGAGCGGGATGGTTTGTCAGAAACTTGCTCGCCCGCCTCGTCAGCCGGCGGAAACACCCGCAGCCGGTCAACGCGCCGATCCGTAGAGGCCACAACTTCGATTCGAAGGCCGGGGGGCTCGAGCATCACCACCTCGCCCGCATGCGGAATGCGCCCTTCGATTTCGCTCACCAGGCCCCCTAAAGTCGTTGCTTCGTACGCATTGTCCAGATCGCCGAAACCATCTATTTCACCAAATAGATCGGAAAGCCGACCAACAGGGAAACCGCCGGGGACAAGCCACACTCCGCCGGGCTCACGCTGAGGCTCTTCGACCGTTGTCTCCTCCTCGTGCTCGTCGCGAATGTTGCCCACAATCTGCTCCAGCAGATCTTCAATCGTCACCAGGCCGGAAACGCCGCCATACTCATCGATCACGATGCGCATGTGCTGCTGTTCCCTCTGCATCTCGCGCAAAAGCTCATAGCCGCGCTTGGTTTCAGGAACAAATTCCGCGGGCCGTTTGATGCTCGCCACGGTGCGCGTGCGCGCTTCTTCGTCGGTTATTTGCAGCAGGTCGTGCGCGAATGCAATGCCGGCCACATTATCCAGAGAGCCGGAGTATACCGGCACGCGGGAGTAGTTGTGCTCCTTCAGCTGTTCAAGAAATCTCTCGAGAGTGATGCCTTCGGGAACGGCAAAAACTTCGGGCCTCGGCGTCATCACTTCCCGCACCAGTTTGTCGCCGAATTCAACCGCGGAGCGAACCAGGTCGATGTCGTTCT
>JBEKZG010000330.1:0-4871 GCA_049510095.1 Occallatibacter sp. | reverse complement strand
CGCAAACCGGCACGCAGCGCGCATCGGCCCCATGGTGTGCGAACTCGAAGGACCAACTCCGATTTTGTAAAGATCGAAGAGACTCGTAGTCATTGCAACCTACACGACCGATGTTACCCCAGCGCCCAATATGGATACGATGCGATCACGAGCCTCTTCGGGAATGATCTCCCCCAGGAGAATAAGCCTCCTCGTTTTCCCGGAAGCAAGGCGCACAAGAACGTGCCCGGAGTGAGGGATGCCTCCCATACCCGATTGGTTGCGATCATCCGAAGCGACCGATGCCACTTCTGGCCGTGGATAATAAAATCCGCCCGGCAGATCCGCCAATTTTCGAATCGCCGGGAGATCGCGCATGAATTCCTTGTCCTCCACCATCTCTTGCAATGGCTCGAAGTACCTCCGATCAGAGTTCGAAACTGGACCGGAAGCCTTCCATCCGAAGATGCCATCGGGCGATACAAAGACGAGGAAGGTTCGATTTAGAATGAGCCAGTAGAACTCCATGGCCACAAAGCCATATAGTGGCCTCTTCAGGAGCTCCGCCTCCGGGGCCTCGTGCTCAAAAATATCCTCCAGCGGCTGCGCCTGCCGGACATTCCATAGATTCAAGGCAAAGTAAATCGTGAACACCGCTGCAAAGAGAATACTCAACGGCATGAGGGTCGAAAGCCACAGTTGGGTCGTGGGTGGCGACGATCGCCTGTGGTGGCCGCGCAAAACAGCCGAGATGAACGTGCCGGTTGTAATGATTGCGGCAACAAGAGCAGCATTTCGTGCGGAACGGACTATTGCATCGCGACTGATCATAGCCAACAATTTGAGCGCATCCGCCTCCATGTCAGCAAATGACAGTCTGGCCCGAAAACGTGACTGTCGTACATCACATGCCAGTGTGATTAGCCATTGATAGACTCCGTGCATGTTTCCCCATGCTTTTTAAGACCCTCAGTGCGGCAGTTTACGGCATCGACGCCAACCTCATTGACGTGGAGGTCGACTACAGCGGCGTGGTCGCGGAGAAGGACACCTTCCACACCGTCGGCCTTCCCGACGCCGCTGTGCGCGAGAGCCGTGACCGTGTCCGCGCAGCCATCAAGAATTCCGGCTACCTGATTCCGCCCACCTTCATCACCATCAACCTCGCGCCCGCCGACATGAAAAAGGAAGGCGCGGGTTTTGATCTACCCATAGCCGTCGGCATTCTGGGTGCATACGGCGCACTGCGTGTGACCGATCTCAGCCAGTTTCTATTGGTGGGCGAACTGGGCCTCGATGGCAGCGTCCGTTCCGTGCCCGGCATGTTGCCCATAGCCATTCTTGCGCGCGAAAAAAACATCCCCAACCTTTTAGTGCCCACGGCCAACGCCGCTGAAGCCGCCGTTGTCGAAGGCGTTAACGTCTATCCGGTCTCCTCGCTCCTCGATGTATTGGATCTGCTCAATTCATCGGTCGTCGGCGCCATTCAGCGCGAGCCTGTGCGCGTAGCCACCTCAACGCTTCTCGGCGAGTTGCAGCACTTCGCCGTCGACTTCAAAGACGTCCGCGGACAGCACACCGCCAAGCGCGCCCTCGAGGTGGCGGCGGCCGGCAGTCATAACATCCTCATGATCGGCCCGCCCGGCTCCGGAAAAACCATGCTGGCCAAAAGGCTTCCGTCCATCCTCGCGCCGCTCACTTTTGAAGAAGCGCTGGAGACCACCAAGATTCACTCCGTCGCCGGCGTGCTCGATGCGGCGGCCGGCCTGGTCACGCAGCGCCCTTTCCGCGCGCCCCATCACACCATCTCCGATGCCGGCCTCATCGGCGGCGGCGTCATCCCTCGCCCCGGCGAGGTCTCGTTGGCGCACAACGGCCTCTTGTTTCTCGATGAGCTGCCGGAGTTTCCGCGCAACGTGCTTGAAGTCATGCGTCAGCCGCTTGAGGATCACACCGTCACCATCGCGCGCGCCTCCATGTCCCTCAGCTTTCCCGCCCGCTTCATGCTCGCGGCGGCCATGAATCCCTGCCCCTGCGGCTACTTCAACGACAAGTCCCGCGAGTGCCGCTGCACCCCGCCTATGATTCAGCGCTATGTCTCCAAAGTCTCCGGCCCGCTGCTCGACCGCATCGATATCCACATTGAGGTTCCCGCGGTTCAATATAAGGAGTTGCGCGGCGGCGCGGCGGCAGAGGGCTCGGCGGAAATCCGCGCACGCGTCATGGCCGCACGCGATCGCCAGCGCCAGCGCTTCCGCAACGCCGGCGAAAAAATCTACGCCAACGCCCAGATGACCACCCGGCAGATTCGCGCTCACTGCGAACTGGGCGCCGACTCCGAACGCCTCCTCGAACGTGCCATGCAGCAGCAGGGACTGACCGCCCGCGCACACGACCGCATCCTCAAGGTAGCCCGCACGATCGCCGATCTCGAAGCCGCCGAAAGCCTCACCGTCTCTCACCTCGCCGAAGCCATCCAATACCGCACCCTCGACCGGAGCTACTGGGCGTAATCGGCACCCGCAATCCTTTCATATTCAAAACCGGTCTGCCAGCGCCGTTTAAGCCCCGCGTCCATATTCTCCATAAGCTGCGATTTGAGTGGTCGCGCGCAAATGAACCATCTATATTGGGAATCCGCTCCCTGGGGGCTACGAAGAAGTTGCAGACAAGATCGCCTTCCAATCGAGACTCGGAAATCCACATAGCTCGATGTAAATGGTTGAAACGGGATCGGGCTCACCCGCTGCAACGCCAGCCATGGCTTGTGGGTTTTGTCAAGGAGGTTGAAGATTGCCCAATTCTCAATTAAGTCGAGTTGTGCGGCCGAGTCCGAAATCGGCTTTTCCGGGATTAGCGTTAGCCCCTTACCTTCCAGCAAGTCTTTGTTATGAGGCAGGTGTGCTTTGGGGGTAGGTACGCCACCGAATGCGGTCAACGATATACCGATTGCCTTCAACACTGCTAATTCATTCGCGCAATGCATGCGAATGATCGTCGCGGGGCGTAACGTTAAGAACATCGTCATCGGGAATGGGACAGACCCGAACGGTGTAAGCTTTCAGGTTTCACAGTGAACCCTGGCAGGTCCATCCACCACGAACGCCTGTGCATATATCGCGGCCAGCAGCGATTCGCCAGCGATTATTCAGAACTTTATAGCTTCCAACGCTTGGCCGGCAAAGGGCGCAGGCTTGATTTTTCCCGCATCGTGTTTCACTTCAGTCACCGCAAACTTGCCCACCGCGAACACAAGAGTCCCCAGTCTTCCGCTGATCCTGGTATCCGCGGTTTCAGCAAGCCAAACGATTTTGGGCGGAGGCTTGGTCGTTGCCCCCTACTTTGTCCGGTCGTAAACAATCCCCGTCGCCCACACCCGATGCTTCGCACCCGCTGTGCGCACCCGGTTCTGCGCAAAAAGTGTTCTTCACGCCGAACGCGCCCGGCCCGACGCAATAAACCCCGGTTTAAGACACAGAAAACCATGCGTCCGGCCTCCCTTTTTTCCACAAAACTGCGAATAAGTCGTCTCTGTTTACTAAACACGTCCCTCAGCGCGGGACAAGCGACTGAATCAGGTATCACTTTGGTCCGGCCCATCGCTTCACTTCATCTGGATCATAACCACTATCTCGCTGATTCTAAAAAAACAACCAAGAGAAATCACGAAGCAAAACTCGAGTGGTCCGTGCTCGGAAATTCGTCAAAAAAAAGATTGACCGGCGGCCTGGTTGGGTTTACATTTATGAGTACCATCCATAAGGGCATGTTGCAGCGAGCAAAATTGCACAGCCCATCTGTATTTTCCCGCATCATATTGAGCTGAGGCTCGTTCTTTGATGCCTCGGTGCGTTTTATGCCCGCCGAGAACGGGAATGCGGACAAATGGATTCCCAAGGTGGCAATGTGGTTTGCGCATAAGGCGTTATCGGTGTTCTCTTGTGTGCGAATTTGGTTCAAGATTTTGAACATTAAGCGCGGTTGTTGCGTCTAAGAATTTGAAACAGAAAACCAGGGCAGCCCGGCTCGATTGTGGCTACCCGGCTGCACCGGCGGAACCAGGTAGTCCCGGTCGGGCAGGCAATTGAAGAAGGAGATACTGTAATGCGTTCTGATTTGGTTTTTGGGGCACTCTCTCATGTGTCCAATCGCTACCAGCTCTGTCAACTGGCTAGCAAGGCAACCCGTAAGCTGCACAAGCCGAACACACGGCTGCAGGACACCACAAACGAAGTTCTGTGCCGTTTTCAAACCACCAATCCGGGGTCTGCGGTTCTGGTAGCGGAACCTGCCGCCCAGCCAATCGAACGTCGCCGCGCCGCCTGAGAGCGTCTCCCGAAGGGTATAGTTAAGTCAAACAACGGTTTCAAAGCAGTTTCGTCTCAATGAGGAGCTGCTCTTTTCCGGCGTTTCGGTCTTACCATTGAATTTGGGAGATGCTCGAAGCACGAGTTCTGCGCCAGATTCCTGAAACTCCCGTCCGGTCTTCCCCCTCGCACTCTTTGGAGCTTATCCCCCTCCCGTTTTTCCTCACACTCACATCCCGCCTTATTGCAGGTGAACATGACTATCGCAGAACTAAAAGAGAAGAACATCACTGAACTCAGCCGCATTGCGCGTACCCTGGAGATCCCGGGCGCCAGCGGCCTTCGCAAACAGGATCTGATTTTCAAGATTCTTCAGGCGCAAAGCGAAAAAGAAGGCCACATCTTTGCCGATGGTGTCCTCGAAATCCTGCCCGACGGCTACGGCTTTCTGCGCTCGCCCGACTACAACTATCTGCCCGGCCCTGACGATATCTATGTCTCGCCCTCGCAGATTCGCAAGTTCGACCTCAAGACCGGCGACTCCATCAGCGGCAATGTCCGCCCGCCCCACGAAGGCGAGAAATA
>JBEKZG010000033.1:0-13580 GCA_049510095.1 Occallatibacter sp. | reverse complement strand
GCCAGAGAGAATGTTCCTCCCGCCTGAACCAGAAGAAGCAACAGTTCTTAGCTGCCTGCCGACCGCCTCGCAGCCTTCCCCTATCCCGGCACATGATCAGGACCGCGTAACATCAGTTACTTGATAGGATTTGTCGCCTATGTCGATGATATTGGTATAAAACGGCAAGCCGGATGCTTCCGTAATTACGATCCGTCTACCAAAAGTTTTGTCCCAAGCAAGAACTCGGACAGAGAATATGTTGATTAAGAAATATAGAGAAGCGGTTGCAATAATCGTCCGTACAAAACATCCGTGCGCCCTGTGGAAATCCAGCAACGCAGTCGTAGGACAGTACCGGGCTTTGTCGAGGTGGCGGGAAAACGGATACACTGGGCCGCACATGCGAAATGCTGCTGAATTCCGATTGCTTCCGATGCTGCACTGGCCTGTTGTGCGGCGCGCTGTTTCCGTTTCAACCGTGATGCTGGCTGCCGGATGGATTGCGCTGCTGCTGCTGGGGCGCGCGCAGCCGGTGAGTGGGCAGGCCAAGGCGGATGGACATCTGCTGATTTACGCGATCGATGTGGAGGGAGGGCAGTCCACGCTGCTGGTTTCGCCGAGCGGGGCTTCGCTGCTGGTGGATACGGGATGGCCCGTCGTGGATAGCCACTCTTCCGATCCATACCAGAAGGGCCTACACAGTGAGGGGCTTCCCGATCAAAATGGGCGGGGTACTGAGCGCATTCAGCAGGCGATGCGGGATGCGGGCATTACACGCATTGACCATGTACTGATCACACATTTTCACGTGGACCATGTTGGCGGTGTACCGGAGCTGGTGAAGCGCGTGCCGGTTGGGGAGTTTCTGGATCACGGGCCGAATCGCGAAGACTCTGACATTACTCGCCACGATTATGCCGCGTATTTAAAGGCTATCGAAGGGAAACCGCGGAGGATTGTGCATCCGGGGGACACGATTTCGATTCCCGGATTAGAGACGATTGTGCTGACCGGGGATGGGGAGCACATTGCAGTTGTGCCGGGAGTGAAACCGGAGCCGAACCCTTATTGCGCCGGCGAGTCGAAGTGGGATCTGGATGAGACGGAGAATCCGCGCTCGGCGGGGATATTGGTGCGATTCGGCAAGTTCCGTTTCCTGGATTTGGGGGATTTGACCAAGGCCAAGGAGATTCCCCTGGTGTGCCCCGACAATTTGATTGGGAGGGTCGATCTCTACCTGGTGAACCATCACGGTTTCAACCTGTCGAACGCGAAGGCCTTTGTGGATGCGATTCATCCGCGGGTGGCGATTATGGACAACGGCGCGCACAAGGCGGGTAGCCCGGAGGCTTGGCAGACGGTGCATGAGAGTCCGGGGCTTGTGGATTTGTGGATGCTGCATACGGCGGAGGGCTCGGTCGCGGCACATAACAGTGCGGAGGCGTTGATAGCGAATGTGAAGGGCGGGACGGACGGGGCATATCTGAAGGTGGTGGCTTCGGCGGATGGAGGCTTTACGGTGACTAATTCGCGGACGGGGTGGACTAAGGAGTATCCGCGGAGATAGGCAGAAAATTGCACAAGAGATATCCTATGGGATGTGTAGTGATATCATCCTTACGGGCGGATCGTGCTGGATACTTCGGTTCTGGTAGCCGCCGTTAGAAGCCAAGACGGGGCATCGAACCTGCTACTCACATTAGTAGGGCAAGGGAAGCTAAAGCTGCTGGCAAGTCCACCTCTGTTCCTGGAATACGAAGAGGTCTTGTTGAGGCCTTCTCAGATGGAGGCGCATGGTTGGCCGGCCGAGAGGATCGACCGGCTCTTGCGAGCCATAGCGCAGCGGCTGGAACCGGTGGAGATACGGTTCCAGTGGAGGCCACAGTTACCGGATCCGGGAGATGAGATCGTGTTGGAAACGGCTGTGAATGATCGCGCCGATGCCCTGGTAACGCACAATCGGCGGCATTTTCTTCCGCTTGAGAGGCTTTTCGGCATTCCGATATTCACCCCCGGCGAACTGGTGAGGAGGTTACGCAATGAGTAAAGGAACTTATCCGCTGAAGCTCCCGCTTTCGATTAAGAAGGCAGCTCAGAGGCTGGCCAAAGAGGATGGCGTTTCACTGAATCAATGGATCGCTGTTGCGGTGGCGGAAAAAGTGGGAACTGTGGAAACCGCGGCCAGCTTCTTCGCGCGTCGAAGCGAGGGGCCCGGGGAAGATCTGCTTGCTCTCCTGCGCACAGCGCCGAATGTGCCACCGGTTCCGGGAGATGAGCTGCCAGCGCTCGGATCGTAGTGGAATCCTGAGCGTCGGCAGTTCACTACCGCGTCCTGCGATAAAGCATTTCCAGGGCGTCACAGGCTGAGCGGACTCCGTCTTCGAGTTCGAGGCGGCGCGCAACTACTTCAGCGCGGCGGGCGAAAATGGGCTCGGCCAGCATGGACCTGAGCTTGCGGGCGACGCGCAGGGGCGTATAGAAACTACGCTGAATGACGCGCGCGACCTTGAGGCGGCGCATGCGGCGGGCGTTGTCGGGCTGGTCGTGCGAGTAGGGCATGATGAGCATGGGTTTGCCGGCGCGGAGACATTGCGCGGTGGTGCCCACGCCACCCTGGTGGACCACCAGGGCAGAGCGGGAAAAGAGCGCTGAATACGGCGCGTACTCCGCCACGCAGATGGAATCCGGCAATTGCTGGCGCAAGCGGTTGCGCGGGTCGGCACCTATGAGCAGGACAGCGCGGATGCCCAGCTTGACGGCCGCACGCGCTGAGAACTCGTAGAACTTGCCAGCGGCCAAAACCGCAGCCGAGCCAAGGGTAAAAACAACGGGTGGCGGGCCGGCGGCGAGGAACTTCTCGAGATGGGCGGGCAGCGCGTGGTTGCCGGCATCGGCATCGTAGAAACAGAAACCGGTGATCAGGGTATTTTCTGGCCAGTCCTTCTGCTCGCGGCCGAGCGAACGCGAAAAGAGCGCCAAAACGAGATAGGGCGAATGCTTGGCGTCGAAGAGGGGGTTCTGTCCTTTGGGAAGGCCGAGCTGGCTGCGGAGTTCGTAGATAGGCTCGGGCCACTTGCGGCTGACGAGGCGGGCAAGGCGCTTGATGGCGCGTCCCATTCCGGGGATGGTTCTATCGGCACGCGCAAGGCGGGGATACATGGGCAGGACGGGGGGATCGAATGCGGAGAAAAAAGAGAGCGGGGCCAGGACGTAGCTGGCCCAGGGAATCCCGGCGATCTCAGCCACCAGGGGACCGGCATAGTTGAGTTCGCCGAGGAGCATCAAGTCAGCGCGCACTGGGGCCGTGACGGCGTGAAGGAGATCGTCATAAGTTTGGCGCAAGGCGGGGAAAAGGAATTCGCGAAGACCGCGTTCGGTTCCTTTGCGGACGTCGTAAACCATCTCGGCCATCAGGGTGTTTTCGGGATCGATGTCGGGGCGCACCGCGTGAAACTCGATGCCCAGCGGGATGATTTTCGGTCCGAAGACGGCAGGGACCGCCATTACCGGCACGTGACCGCGCCGTTTCAAATCCAATGCAATGGCGATGAGAGGATTAATGTCGCCGAAGGTACCGATGTTCGAAAGAACGATGCGCAAAATGGAGATCCCTTGGTCCGTTGGTGGCTCCTATGAGGGTAACCCATTGGGGAGGGCGAAGGAGGGCCGCAACCCTTGCCGGAGCGCTTCGTGGCACGTCGGCACGACTGGGGGATCGACGCGCTTGGTCTTCGGACCAACTGAGCACCTCAGCCGATGTCTTTTGCTTTCAGCTTAATTTAACGTAATCAAGAAGAGAATGAACGGGGAGAGTCTTGCACAAAAATGCGCGTCTTGCTAGTGGAAGATGAAATCCGGCTTGCGGACAACCTTGCGGCGGCGTTGCGAGACGGCCCTGGGTTCGCAGTGGACTGGGCGGAAGACGGCCTGACGGGAGACGAATTTGCTCGCAGCGTGAGCTACGACCTTATTGTTCTGGATCTGATGCTGCCGAAACTCGACGGCCTGGGTTTGTTGAAGAGGCTTCGCGCCCGGCAGGATGGAGCACCGGTGCTGATTCTTACCGCCAAAGAGGGTGCGGACTCGATTATTGAGCTTCTGAATGCGGGGGCAGACGACTACCTTGCGAAACCCTTCGACCTGGGTGAGTTGATTGCGCGGGCGAAAGCGCTGATCCGGCGGGGGAAGGGCGCGGCGCATCCCACGCTGACGCGGCAAGGCCTGGAGGTGAGCACGCTGGAGCAGACGGTTCGCCGGAACGGTGCGCTGGTGGATCTATCGCCCACGGAGTACCGCATACTGGAATACCTTGTACACCGTCCGCGCGCGATTGTGAGCAAGCGCGAGCTGCTGGAGCATCTTTACGACTACAACTGGGAGCACCACTCGAACGTGATCGAGGCTCATGTTTCGAATCTTCGCAAGAAGCTGGACGCCGCCGTGGCCGGCTCGGGCAATGAACCGGCGCCGTTGATCGAAACGATGCGCGGGCGCGGCTACCGCATGGCGCCGGAAAGGCAAACGGAGCCTGAAGCGTTTGAGGTTACGGGTCCAGATCCGGAAGGATGTTAATGAAGACGGCATTGCATCCCCGCTCCATCGCCTTTCGACTGATTGTTCCCATTCTTGCGGTGGAACTTGCTTCTTCCATGCTGGTCGTCTTTCTATCGTATGGATATGAGCGGCACGCGCACTTCAAGGCCCTCGACACACTAATTCACGGACGCGCGGACTCCGTGCTTGGCGCGGTTCAGCAGGAGGACGACGGCTCAGACACCGTAGTGCTGGACCAGGGCGACCTTCACCTGCCCCCCGACGACATCTACGAAGTGCACGAGGCCAACGGCCGTCTGTTGGGACGCTCACATAACTGGCAGGGAGCTGGCGCGGAGATTTGGACAGACCCCAAGGATGGATATGCGGATCAAACGGTGAACAACCGGCAGTACAAGCTGATACGCATCCATGGTTTCCGGACGGTTGACCCAGGCGCGCCGGGAGGGAGTAAAGTGCGGAAAGTGACCGTGCTCTACGGCGGGCCAACTGATCGCATATGGCTCGCGATTTACGGCGCGGTGGAGTTTTATGCACTGGGCAGCGTTCTGCTGCTCGCTGTCACCGGGCCGTTAATTGCGTGGCTGCTTCATCGCGGACTGCTCCCGTTGCGGCAACTGGCGGCGTTGGCATCGGAAGTGTCAGTGGATGCGTGGCACTTCAATCCCCCCGCCAGTGCGCGCAGGACACCGGAATTGGCGCCGCTCACGGAGGCACTTGAAAACGTGCTGCAACGTCTGGAGCGGTCATTTGTGCAACAGAAGACGTTTGTGAGCGATGCGGCTCACGAACTGAAGACCGCGGTGGCGGTGGTGAAGTCCAGCCTGCAACTGTTGACGATGAAGCGGCGCACGGGTGCGGAATATAAGGCGGGCTTGGAGCGGTGCCTTGCCGATTCGCTGCGCCTGGAGGATATTGTGGCCAAGATGCTGACGCTGGCCAGGGAGGAGAGCCCGCAGGACACTCCGGCGCCAGCCGCCGTCTTGACCGCATGTATCTGGAAGGCGATTAGCCAACTGGATACGATTGCCGCATTGCGCGGCGTTCAGGTGATGTTTGCGGCAGCTAATACAGACCTCAGCAGTGTGGAGATTGCGCTTGCGGCGGAAGACGGCTCACTACTGGTCTCCAATCTGCTGCTGAATGCCCTGCAGCACAGCTCGCCCGGGTCAACGGTGGAGATCCGGCTGAGCATCGAAGGACGAAAGGCGGTGCTGGAGATTGAAGATCGTGGAGAAGGGATCGACGCCGAAGCGTTGCTACATGTCTTTGATCGATTCTATAGAGGCGACCCATCGCGAACGCGCAATACCGGCGGGACTGGGCTTGGACTGGCGATCTGCAAGGCGATGGCGCAGAAGGCGGGCGGGTCGATCGCGCTTGTCAGCCAGCCCAATAAGGGGACCACGGCGACGGTACGCCTGCCTCTGTCGAAATCAACGGCTTTGAGACCTACGCATGACAGCAGCCTTGTTGGCGGACATAAGGCCGATGTGACAAACTTCCATTGCCGGTGAAGCTGCTTGAACCGCCGAATTTCCTTTGGAACGCCCCATGCAAACACGAGATTGCGCAACTTCATTTATCTGGCCTCGCATGGCTGTGCCGCTGTTTTTGGGCTTGCTTAGCTCGCCGGTGGTTGGACAATGAAGATTCTGCTCGGCGTGCTGGCCATTATTGTGATTGGCGCGTCGCTGTTTGCGGATTACAAATGGCGGCAGTGGATAGCCGCGCGCAAGCGGGACCGCGAATAAGGCGGAAGCCTTCCCGCAATTCCCCCGTTACAATGGACACCAGGGAGCTGTCCAATCGCTATGCATCGTTTGTTTCGACTTGTCCTTCCCACCGCCTCTGGCCTTTCTCTCATCGGCCTTTGCCTGGTTGTTGCTTCGCTTTCGATGGGGGCAACCGCACGTGCCCAATTTGGGGCGCCACCACAAGGAACCCAGGTCCACGATCCCTCGGCACTGCGTCCGCCCGCGGGCGCACGGGTGGCCATCATAGAGTTTGAAGACCTGGAATGTCCGGACTGTGCGCGCGCCAACCCGGTTCTGAAACAGGCGGCGGCGACGTACCACATTCCGTGGGTGCGTCACGACTTTCCTCTGCCCTTCCACAACTGGAGCATGCACGCTGCGGTGAATGCGCGCTGGTTCGACCTGAAGAGCAACTCGATAGGGGACGAGTACCGCGATTCGGTGTTTGCCAATCAGCAGTCGATCACGAGCCCCGATGTGCTGAACCAGTTCACGCAGAAATTCGCAGCGGATCACCACATCGCACTGCCGTTCGCCATTGACCCGCAGGGCAAGCTGATCGGCGAGGTGAAGGCCGATTACGCGCTGGGACAACGCATCGGCATTGAGCATACGCCGACGATCTGGGTGTCGACGGCGAACAGCAAAGGCGCGCCGTTTGTAGAGGTTGTGGATCGGAGCAAGCTGTTTCAGTTGATCGACCAGGCGCTGGAAGACACTAAGTAGAAATTGCTCGGGCAGCACGGGCGATTGATTTTATGCAGCATGATTGGACAAAACCAAGTCGCGCTTTGAGCCGTCCAAATGGAATGTTGAGAATGCTTCCTACGGTTTCAGTTCCCCGCAATGTCGCGGGCCGGTTGGCCTTGATTGGCTGCGTGGCGGTCTTCGCGGCGAGTGCTTCGATTTTGCAGGCACAGTCTGGCGGTGCGACCCAGGTACACGACGCTTCGGTGCTGCATCCGCCCACAGGGGCGCGCGCGGCGATTGTGGAGTTTGACGATTTGGAATGCCCGGCCTGCGCCGCGGCCAATTCGCTGCTGAAATCGACCGCGGCCAAATACCAGATTCCGTGGATCCATCATGAACTGCTGATTCCGTCGCATGTGTGGAGTCCGCGGCGACAGTGAATGCGCACTGGTTCGAGGCGAGAAGCAAGGCGCTGGGCGACGAATATCGCGATGCCGTGTTTGCCAACCAGGGATCGATCTACAACACCGGAATGCTGACGCAGTTCACCGAGAATTTTGCCAAGGCGCACGGCATTGCTCTGCCGTTTGCTTTGGACCCGCAGGGGAAGCTGGCGGCCCAGGTGCAGCAAGACAACGAGTTGACCAAGCGGACGGGGATCACGAAGACGCCAACCATCTTTATTGTGACCCAGAACAGCAAGGGCGCCCCGTTCATCGAGCTCGAAAACCCGCAGACGCAGCTTTATACGGATATCGACCGGGCGATTGCTGACACCAGGCAGGCGTCCGCGCGATAACCGGAAAACGGACTCCACGATTTTCAGCACGAGGGAATCGGCCCACCATAGAGACCCGCCTGTTGCGCCAGTTTCTGCACTATAGGCGGAATCCCGGTCTGCGATTGCGTTCAGAACTGAAACGAGCAGCTCGGCACGCTTCCGCTTGCAGTCCAAGTGCCGTTGCTTACGTCCGTGCCCGAGGGATCGAGGCCGTTCACGTTGTCCAGGTAGGTGTCGAAGTACTCGTCGCCGCTTTGCGTATTGCTGTCGAGATCGATGTTGCCCAGGTAAATCTGCCCAATATAGCTCGAGCTATACCCGGCGAATGTCTCATAGGCGCCGGACACCGAATTTTCCGACTTCACGCCGTTGACGATGATTTCCTGGAACTGCGGATTGCCGGAGGTGCCGCTACAGCTTCCGTAGTTGGCGTTCACGATGATCAGGTGCTTCGCGTATCGGATGCAGGTGTTCTCGTAGGTCACCTGCTTCACCAACCCGCCGCAATCGTGGTCGGTCTTGATATTGATGGCGTTGGCGTCAGTCGAAGCGGTGCCGGCTGAATCCTTGCCATACACGTAGTTGTTCTCAAAGAGAACGTTGGTCACACCGTCAAAGGTCTGGCTGCCGATCGACAGTCCGTGGGTACCGTAGACGTTTGTATTCTTCACCGTAATATTCGACGCCGCCGATGCATTGGTTTTGACGGCTATGCCGTCGTCGCCCGCAGTGATGTTGGAAAAGGCCACCGTGACATCGCTGATGCTGTCGATGTCAATGCCGTCGGCGTTTTTCTGGTTGGGCGAGGTGTTGATGGTGACATTCCACACTGTGGCGCCGCTGCCGCCCTGGATGTAGAGATTGGGGTGCGCCGCATTCTGCAGAGTGATGTTGGCGATGTTGAAGTTGCTCGCGTTGTTGGTCTGCACCAGGCGCGGCGTATCGCTGAAGGTGTGCACGTTGGCACGTCCGTCAATCGTGCCCGACCCGTAAATTCCCGTGTTGCTGTTGGGAACATCGATCAACTCCGGCTCGCTGTTATAGCTGTTGTTGCCGTAGAGCGTGACGCCGGAATCGATGACCAGGCTTTCATCGCTCTCGATGGTCAGCTTTCCGCTTAGGAAGGCGTTGTCAGAACCGTTGCTATGAAGAATCACGGCCTTGCCGCTGTTCTCGCAGGAGTTGAGTGCCTCCTGAATGCGCGTAGTGTCGTCGCTGGTCGGCGGACTAGCGACGTCGACCTGTGAGGAAGTGAACTGCGCGTCAAGCGTCTCGCAAGCCGACGGTGTGCTCGGCTCGGAAGGGTTGCGGGGATCGCCGGTTGCGTAGGTTTGTGCGCCGGCCGCTGTGGCGAAAAACAGGGCAGCCGCGGCTGACGCGTGGAATCGACTTACACGAATTTTGCTCATGGGGGAACCTCCTATGGGGAACCGCATTTTTGTGAGAAGGAGTCTCAATTGGTCCGACCACTTCAGCCGGGGAGTCTAGCGATGCGACTCTCTGGTTGTCAAGAAAAATGGGAAAGCCTTACAAAATAAGAGGAAAATACAATTCATTTAAGCTGGAGTCGCTTTTAGAGGTATGACCACAATCCGTTCCGGCTTAGAAGGTGAGCTGGAAGGATCTTGTCGGAGGTCGATTTCTTCTCTATTATTGAATTAATGACGGATCGAAGCTATCTCGGAGAGTTCGAATTGATGATCCTGCTCACGGTGATTCACCTGGGCGATGAGGCATATGGGGTGCCGATATCGCGTGAATTGGAAGCGCAGCGGGGGCGGGATGTTTCTGTGGGGAGCGTGTACGCGGCGCTGGAACGGCTTGAAGGCAAGGGATTGGTTGAGTCGAGCCTGGGCGATCCCACGCCGGAACGCGGCGGGAAGGCGAAGCGATTCTTCAAGATTACGAAAGAAGGCCTGCGGCAGGTGCATGAGACACGCCAGGTGCTGACGCGGCTTTGGCGGAGCTTGCCGGAACTGAAAGGAGGGAACTCATGAATGCGAAGAGCCCACTGGCGGTGGCGGCGGAGATGCAGGAATGCTTGATTGGAAGCGGAGAGAACGAAGTTCAAAACGGCGGTGCGCGGTGTCTAAGGCAGGAGAGATTCCCGAGGCCCAAGTCAATTCCCAAGGCTTGAATCAGGAGCACAGATGAGACGTAGAGAACCACCACAGCTGGCGACGTGGATGCTGGAGCACCTGACTCCTGGCGACCGCGACGAGGCGCTCGGTGGAGATCTGCTGGAACAGTTCCGCGGGGGCAGATCCGGCGGTTGGTACTGGCGGCAGGTGCTGGCGGCGTGCGCGGTGTCGTGGGTGAGGAGCCTGCGGACGCGGAGATCGCTGCTGGTATTCGCGCTGATATGGTCAATGCTTGCGCCTGCGTGGAACGTGCTTTGCGACCGGATTGAGGAAAGCCCGATAGCCGGCCGCCTGTGGGAGATTGTGGGAGGTTTTTGGGTGCTCCCTGCGCTTGCGGGCTGGATTGTGCTTCACTCAGCCTTTGTGTGGGCTGGAATGCTGATTTTCATTGCAGCGCATGGCGGCTTTCGAAGGAGGCTTTGCGGCGGAGCGCTGCGGCGCGGCTTTCTGCTGGCGCCGCTGATTCTTACGCCGCTCTACGGCGTTACAACTCTGATCGTGGGTTTGTATTGGTACTCCGACTTCGCGCAAGCGAGCCTGGCGACAACAACCGTGGGACAGATTGCGGACGTGAGGGTGCTTGCGGACGTAATCCGAATCCCCTATCTGGTTGCGTTGGTGGCAGCGCTGGGGGGAGCGATTTCGCAGGCGCAGGCGCAGGCGCAGGGCAGATCGGAGGAGTTCGGTGGCAAATCGATTGCGCTGGATGTCGAGGCACATTCCGACACGCTGGCGCTGCTTCAGACATTGGAACCGATTGCGCTGAGCCGGTTCTTCGCCTTCTTGGTGGCGGCGGGGTTGATAAACGCGATGATCGGGGGATTCCTGATTTGCCGGGTGCTTCCGGAAAGCCATGCTTCCAGCATAGTTTCATTGCTGATCCGGGCCGCCTGCTATGTTGCGGTGGGAGCGGTTGCCGGCGTGGCGGGGACGTGGCTCTATTGGAGAAGTCCCGCCAGTCCGCTTCGCGAAAGTGCTCCGCTGCCGTTCACGCTGTTTGCCTTGGTGTGCGCCGCGGGATGGGTATGGGTTCCGGCCTTGGCAATTCTCTCAGATCAAGTCTCGCCCGCTATGGCGTTTGTTGCGACGGTCGGAGCGTTTTTGCTGGCCACAGAGTTGCGAGGCGCGACTTATTATGCCTTTGCCCCGGTGCTAAAGATTGCTGCGCCTTATGGCACGGACGATGGGGATCTGTTCGCGGAGTCGTTGTATCTGCCTCCTTTTGAAGCACATGGCTATGTAATAGCGATTTCTATTTATGCGGCGGGAGCGGCGCTTGTGACGCATTCGCCCTATTCGGCGGCGGCGTTTTTGGCTCTGGGGGCTTCGCTTTTTGCCTGGAAGAGGACTGTCCCGGTGCGCAGGCCTGGCGGGGATGACCACGAGGTGCGAAGGGCTGCCGCCCGACTTGCTTGCGTGGCCATTCCGGCAGTGCTGGTGACGGCCTGGGCGCTGCTCGATGGGGTTGCTCATCGTGACCAAGTTGAAGCAAATGTGAGAGCTGCGCGCGGGCATGGTGACGATTCCGGCAAGCGGCAAAAGCGTGCGGCGGGGAATGTGGCGGCCGGAATCGCGGGGTACGAGAGCATTATTTTGTGGCCAGAGCCCGAGAAAAAGCAGATTGGTGCGCCGATTCCTGAGCCTCAAAATGTTCGCTTAAAGAGTGTCAAAGAGCCTCTGAAGGTTCGCTTCGATGGTGAATATTGGTATTTTCAGCCGCCGGACAAGGGGCCCGGGCCGGAGGCGCATCGGGCGCACGGGAATCCGCTGGATGTGAATATCGAGGCGAACAATTTTGTTGCGTTGACGATGGAGGCTCACCAGGAACTTGGATCGGCAATCCGATTGGGGCAGTGCGGGGAGATCGATGTGGAGGTGCTGAACCGCGACAACCGCGCGGGGAGGGTGGCAGTGGGTGTGCTTCTGGCTGATTCCAGGGCACTTGGAAAGCCGACGATCTACCTGGGACAGCAGCCGGTGGAGTCGAGCGAACCGGAAAACTTCGCGATCAAGACTTCGCCGGTGAGCGAGGTGCTGCAGTTTGTAATCCCGGCGACGGAGAAAATCCGCAGGTTCGACGAGATTACGGTGATGTTTTTTCCGGACGGGGAGAACTTTGAGAAGGGGCCGAAGATGGCGATTGCGGAGTTTGAACTTAAGCCGCGGTGAGGCCGAGTCAATTTCCTGTTTGGATGTTTACGAGGACCTCGGCGCCGTGACTGCCGGGGGAGACGGTGTTGGTTTGCGGGGCGCGCCAGTGGTCTATGTGACTGATTCTGTGGACACAGCCGATGGTGCAGTTGGGGGCGCAACTCTTTGCGGTCAGGAACTCGCGCTTGACGTCGGCGGTGGTGTAGTCGGCGATGGGGATGCCGGGGTAGCCGCGCTGCTGTGAGCAATAGTGGACCAGGCCGTCCTCGCAGATGTAGAGGTAGCGGGAGCCGGCGCGGCATCGCCAGTCGTTGGGTCGGCCCTCGACGATGGCTTTCTGGAACTGGTCGAACTGGGAGTAGTTGGCCTTGTGCCGGTTATTCATCTCGAAATAGACGCGTGCTTCGTCAGGCAGGAGGGGCTTGAGCTGGCCGCTGCCGTCGTGGATGATGCCGATGGTGGAGGCGAAGCCTAGCTCAAGTGCTCTCTTTCCAATGACTAAGGCGTCGTTGGGATCTTTGAAGCCACCGCCGACTACGGAGTTTATATTTACGTGAAATTCGGCGTGCTCGGCCAGCATCTGGAGCTTTTTGTCGAGGACTTTCAGGCTCTTTTTGGAGACTTCGTCGGGGACCAGGTTGTCGATGCTGATCTGCATGTGGTCGAGGCCGGCGGCGTTAAGCCGTTGAATACGCTCGACATTCAAGAGGTAGCCGTTGGTGATCATGCCGGCGATGGCGCCGGTCTTCCTCATGCGGCGGATGATGTCGTCGAGTTCCGGATGGGTAAGGGGTTCGCCACCGGAGATGCCGATCATGGCGGTGCCGAGGCGGCCTAGGTGGTCGATGCGGCGGAGCATTTCGTCGAGGGGGACGGGCTCGGAGACCTTGTCGTACTCGTTGCAGTAGCCGCAGCTTAAGTTACAGAAACGAGAGGGGATAATCTGCGCGAGGACGGGATGGCTGGTGGAGGCGAGGGCGCGGGCGACCATGGCGTATTCGCGGGCCTTGCGCTTGGCGGCGATGAGGCGACCGCGGGGGGTCGATCTGCGGGGAGTGGCCATTAGTTCTATTGAAACATAAAGACAGTGGTTAGTGACTAGTGGCTAGTGGTTAGTGGCCCGTCCGAGCTGAAATGTTGGCTTGGAGGGTTATGTTAGCCGGCCAATGGTTGGCTTGCGGGGTTTGGCGGAGGGGCCAAACGTTGGCTTGGCTGGTTGGGCTTTTGCGAATAATTAACCAGGTGACTGATCCGGGGACTGATTGAGTTGGTTGGGAATTGCATGGATTGGGGGTATGGTTGGGAATTGGACATTTTGGCGCCTGTGAAACCTTGGAGCGGGGGTGTTTGGGCGGGCTTGGGGTGTGGGACGGCTTGGGTGGTTTGGTTTTGGGGGCGATTTTTTGGGTTGGGGGACGGCTGGGAAGGTGGGACGACTTGGAAGTGCGGAGAGACGGGAACCTCTCTGTGGGCCTGTGGGACGAGCTGCGGGGATCAATCTCCTGACGTTGAATCCCACGATGG